>NZ_JAUBSX010000046.1:0-55709 GCF_036704885.1 Microcoleus sp. F4-D5
CCTTCAAATGGACTTATTCGGGCAAAGCATTGAAGAAATAATCAATGGTAGGTTAACTCCCGCCTACGTCTACTAGGACGAAAAAGCGTGCAAGTGCGATCCTCTTCGAGAGCTCCGCTAACGACAATTCGCATTTCTTAAACTGATTTTAGTATTACTATTAATAGATAGAGGCATTTCAAATTGTCTAGTTAAATTTTTATGATTGAAACCTTATTTCACGCTTATACGCCTCTAGTTATCTGGACGGGCTTGGGACTGCTGCTGTTTCGGTACATCCCAGTTGATTTTCCCAAGCTGCTGAGCCACTTTCTTTTCTGGATTGGGATACCGCTGCAAATTCTAGTTTTAGCCCGTCAGAGCGATTTTTCTGGTGCTGTGGGATTCACGCCGGCGATCGCCATATTCGTGTTATTTCTGAGTATGAGTTGTGCTTGGCTGACTTGGTTATTATTGCGTAGGCTGAGTGCGGCCCACATCAAAAAGCCCTATTTTCAGGGCAAAAATTCTCTAGTGAATTTATTTCTATTAAATTTTAATTCCCTGAAGCGATCGAGCGAAGGGAGTTTTATCCTAGCTGCGATGTTAGGGAATACGGGCTTTGTTGGATTAGCAATCACCCTGTCTATCATCAGCACCGATAACAATAACTGGGCTGTCTTGTACAGCGTCACTAACAATGTTATTGGAACTTATTTTTTCGGTGTATTTATTGCTAGCTATTTCGGGAACTCCGAGCAAAAAAATCACAGGTGGACTCTGATCCGGGACGTGCTGACAGTTCCCGCCCTGTGGGCATTTTTAATTGGTTTTTCTACTAGAAACATCCCCCTACCCGAGACAGTGGAATCGGGATTGCAGACTGGTGTTTGGGTGGTAATTGTCAGTGCTTTGCTGCTGGTTGGCATCCGGCTGAGGTCTATTAAGAAATGGGAAAGTTTTGAACTGGCTTTAATCCCGTCGCTGTTAAAAGTGGTAATTGTGCCGGTGCTCATCGGATTGGGTGCTAGTTATTTCGGATTGAGCGGCGATCCGAGGTTCGTGTTGGTCTTGATGTCGGGAACGCCCACAGCTCTTTTCGTGCTGATTTTAGCAGAAGTCTACGAGCTCGATCGCGATTTGTTAGCTAGCAGCATCGCCATCAGTTCTGTCGGGTTGCTGTTGATGCTTCCGCTGTGGTTAGCTGGGTTTAGTTGAAGTTGGACGATAGCGTGGGCCGCGTGGGAGTTAGAAACCGGGTTTCTTCTCAAAATCTCGGTAAGGATGCGTAAATTATCGCAGAAACCCGGTTTCTTGGATTTTGGGGCGCGTGGGAGTCAGAAACCGGGTTTCTTTTCAAAATCTCGGTAAAGATGCGTAAATTATCGCAGAAACCTGGTTTCTTGGAGTCTGTGGGGAGTCAGAAACCGGGTGAGTCGCCGCCCTTAAATCCTCAATGAAAATCGACAACCGATGAGCGACGCACCTTACTCTCAGGGTGAGCGTAAACAACCAAAAACCAATGATTGTTGCAAGAGTTTTGATAATTATTCTAATATAGAAATCATTTCTAGGAGGTTATAGGCATGACAAGCATATCCGACGAACAAACAGCTATCATCCGTACAGAAAGAGGACTGTCGATCGCAGGTACGCGCATCACTATCTACGACATCATGGACTATGTGACTGCTCAATATCCGCCTAAGTTTATCAGGGGATTGTTTGACCTTACAGAAGCACAAATTAATGCAGCTTTAGCTTATATTGAGGCAAATCGCGCTGATGTTGAAGCCGAGTATCAAATGGTGCTTAAGGAAGCTGAAGAATTGCGGCTTTACTACGAAGAAAAAAATCGCGATCTGATTGCCAGAATTGCCGCCCAACCACCAAAACCTGGTGAAGAAGCTATTCGAGCAAAACTTCAAGCAGCCAAAGCCAAGTTTAAGTCTCAGCCATGAATTTTTTAGTCGATCATAATTTAAAAGGACACGCCATACTTCTTTCAGGTAGTATTTTAAATAGCGGCTGGCTAGATTGGGTGCCCATTCGATTTATCACCTTTGACGAAATGAGCCTGCAGATCGATAGTGACGATCGAGTAGTTTGGCGCTTGGCTCAATCAAACCAGATGATTTTATTGACCGCCAATCGGAGTATGAAGGGCGATAACTCTCTAGAACAAGTGATGCGCGAGGAAATTACTTCTACATCACTCCCCGTGATTACTATTGGCGATGCCGATCGCTTGTTGAATGACTCTGAATATCGGCAGCGTTGTGCGGTTCGTCTGGTTGAAATTGTGCTTGATATTAATACTTATATGGGTGTAAGTCGGCTTTTCATCCCATGATGTGCTGTCGAGATTGTGGAAGAAGTGCGATCGCAATTTGATTGTCAATAAATATAACGTTTAAAAAGTGATACCATGTTAAAAGAATTAAAAACCATTACTCTTGCAACTCTGCTGGTATTAGGAACAGCTAAACTGGGTTCTACTGCACCTCTACCAAGTCCTAATAATCAAGGGGATTATATAGGAAGAACTTATCATACTTATTGGGAAGTAGTAGACCCAGACCCAAAGGGGTTAAATTGTCGTATGAGTTCTTCTTTTGAAGAATTTATGCGTATTGACAACAGCACTCCATTTGATGTTTTTAATTGGTCTGTAGTTGGTGTTTTAAAACAGGGACAGAGTTTTGAAAGCTTTCCTGGAAATGCTGGTGTTACTTTCCGGGATACCAGGGGTTTACCTTGGCTTTTTGTAGGAAAAAACTACACTGCTGGTGCGGCGCAAGGTTGTTTTATTCGCGCTAATAGTCAATTTGTCAAACCAATACAGATGTCACCGACTCGCGTACAACCTCAAGCGAGTCAACCGCTCACAAGTTCCACGGCACTACCGATGAAGCTTGGTTTTGACGAAGGATTTGGATCGATTGTAGTACCAGAAAGCGATACCACAGCATCGGCGTATGGAGGACGCTTAAGGCGATATGACGTTCACATTGCCAAAATGTTTGAAGTCACGCACTTTATGTGTCAGCAGGGAAATTTAACACCCGGTATTACTTGGAATTACGAGGCTGGGGGTGGCACGATTAATATGGGAAGTTTTGTAATAACCTGCCGACTTGCTAATCAAATAGCTAGTGCCTATGGTTTAGGTAAATCAGAACCTACGAATATTACTTTTTCGGCTGGTGAAATCGGTCGCCCCGATGTCAGCAGTTTCAACATTCCTATCCTAAATATTACAGGTGATAAAGTACCACGCTGGGTGAGTTTTGTGCAGGGATTTCAGCCAGTGAGGAGGTAGGGCGATCGCAGATAATAGGCTTTACTGTCACTTAGAGCAATGTACCTTAATAAAATAGTTGAGAGGAGTTTATGAATATAGATGAAAACGAACTGAAACAACTTTATGCAGAAGGCAGAAGAGATTTTCATGGTTGTGACTTAAGCGATGCTGATTTGACAGATATCGATCTGAGCTTTGCTAATCTAAGTGGTGCAAATTTGAGCAATGCAAACTTAAACTATAGCAATCTAAGCTATACTAATTTAATCAGCGCTCAATTAAGAGGGGCATCTCTTATAGAGGCTAATCTGAAATGGTCAGATATTATTTATGCAGACTTGAGAGATACAAATCTTGAAGGAGCAGACCTAGATTGGGCTAATCTTAGAGGCGCTAACCTTACCAATGCTGACCTAAAAAAAGTAAAAAATATCGAAAGGGCTGATAAAACCAATGCTATAGGATTAGAAAAGCCCGAAAAAACTATTTGTGAAATAGAACCAAAGAATATAAATCAGCTAAATCTTTTCTTTCCCGAAGACATAGTTATATCCGATTACAGAAAACCAAAAATTGAACCAAAGTATCAAAAGAGTTTTAATAAAAAAAATCCACCAGCTTTATTGCCAGAGATTTCAATACATACTAGAACACAGGGAATTCTAGCAGAGATAGGACACAAATTAGGCCATAAAGTATGGATTGCTGCAAACGATCACTCAAAGGACTATATATTCGGAGAGCATAAATTGCGGGACAATACTTGCGAGAACTTTAGGCTCGTCAAACTTAAAGAGTTAACAATGCAAGAATTCCCTGTTGGTGGATTAGACAAAAAGGTTGAAAAAATTAGTAAATTAATTGATCAAATATGGCTAGATACTCAGTTTAAAATAGTAGCATTATTTGAAATTGAATGCACTACTGCTATCCACTCTGGGCTATTGCGTATGGGTGATTTTGTGGCTAATGTAAAATTAAATCCCCTAACATTTATCGATCCCAATTTTCCCATTTATATCGTAATTCCTAAAAAACGAAAGATGCATTTACAAACCCAATTATCTCGACCCATATTTCAATATCTTGAATTGCACAAAAGTTGTGAAGGTATTAATATAGAAGATATAGAGAGGTGTTGGGAAAATATTATCAAGCATAAAATAAAGATCCAGCAAGAAAGAAAGCCGAATATTATTGAGCTTATAGCTTTGAGCAATTTGATCGAGTCTAAAAAAAGTTTTTAAATTTTATGTGATTGGTCAATCAAACAAAGCGTGGAGTGGTTGATATTGCGGTAATCCCTCTAATATTTAAGCATCTGTGCAAATTAAATCTTCTATAACCTATGGGTAATTTCACCCGATCGCAAAGCAATTAAACCACAGAATTACTCTTTTCTATCACAGAATTACTCTTTTCTATTCTACATCGATCGCATAAAAGCATTCACCGCATCATATTGATCCGCCATCCGCGAATAAAACTCGATCGATCGCAAATCCAACTCCGGCAAAAGTTCGCTCTTACTCACCAACTCATATCCCGTTGGACGCAAGCAATAAACCGAAATTACCCCATCCTCCCAAAACCAAACCTCCTGCACTCCCACACGACGATAGATTTCCAGCGTATCAATTCCACCACTCGTCACTGTTACCTCGATCGCCAAATCTGGAACCGACTTGCGCGTACCCAAACAATAAGACTCATCTGGTTCTTTCCGTGCACCCAACTCCTTCATCCCGATAGTTGTACTACCACGGGCGTAGAAACGAATGTCTTTCGTCCGCATATAAATCTCTAAAAGCTGATCTAAAGTGTTTCTAGATTCTTCATGTTCCTCAGAAAAAGGAGCCATAATTTCTAAACACCCATCCAAATAAGTTAAATGCGCCCCAGTTTCCGCCAAATCTGCATCCAACTTTTCTAGAGTCTCCCATGTCACGTTTGACAGGAAAGCCGCAGCTTTACCCAATCCTGCTTTAGAAATTGCGACAACCATCTGACTTACCTTTTACGATCGCTTTTCCATATTAGCGAATATTAGCTAAAGTTTTAAATCAGCTCGATATAATAAAATTTCGCACATTGTACAATGAACAATAACTGCACGGAAAAGACGATGACTGAGATAATAACTGCTACTGGTCTGCCTCCTGCATTCCCCGACCACACGCAATTGCCAGACGAAGACGGTACATTTGTGAAAAATTTCCAGGAGCATCCTCAGAGCATCATTCTGACAGATTCGATCGGGCCGGTTGTAGAGCGGCTGCATCCAGACGGACAATATGCGATCGGGCAAGATTGCGGCATTTACTGGCGAGAAACTGACCCGCCAGAGAAAGGTGCCGAAGCACCGGATTGGTTTTACGTGCCGAACGTACCGGCAACACTTGACGGTTTTCGCCGTTCTTATGTACTTTGGCGGGAACACATGGCTCCGTTCATTGCTTTAGAATTTGCTAGCGGTAATGGAGAGGAAGAGCGCGATCGTACTCCGCTTTCTGTGGCGCCTGACGGTACAACAACTAAACCCGGTAAGTTTTGGGTGTACGAGAGAATTATCCGCATTCCTTACTACGGCATTTATGAAATGAGAACTGGCAATTTAGAAGTTTATCACCTAATAGATTTTGTGTATCGAAGGATGGAGCCAAACGAACGCGGTCACTATCCCATTCCTGTACTAGATGTAGAATTGGGACTGTGGCAGGGAAGCTATCAAAATCAAGAACTTCTTTGGCTGCGGTGGTGGGATTCGCAGGGGAATTTGCTGTTAACTGGCTCCGAACAAGTTGAAATTGAGCGAGCCCTGGTCGAACAAGAACGAGAAAGAGCCGAACAAGAACGGGAAAGAGCCGAACAAGAACGGGAAAGAGCCGAACAAGCAGAGCGAAAAGTCACCCAGTTAGCGGAGCGACTGCGAGCAATGGGAATCGATCCCGATCCTGAGGATTGATATCAAAGTCCCAAAACTCTCTCTGTAGCGCGAGCATCCCGCACCTGATCTTTTATAATCACAAAAAACAAAGCTGATGGAAACTAAACCACCTCTACCGCCCTTTACGTTAGAAACGGCTAAAGCAAAAGTTCAAGCTGCTGAAGATGCCTGGAATACCCGCGATCCAGAACGAGTAGCCTTAGCTTATACGGAAGATTCTCAGTGGCGAAACCGTGCCGAATTCTTCAGCGGACGGGAAGAAATCAAGGCTTTTTTAAGACGAAAATGGGCAAAGGAATTAGATTACCGTTTAAAGAAAGAACTGTGGAGTTTTACAGACAATCGGATTTCTGTTCGCTTCGAGTATGAGTGGCACGATGATTCTGGCTACTGGTATCGCGCCTATGGTAACGAACAGTGGGAATTTGCAGAAAATGGGTTAATGCGAAGACGTGAAGCCAGCATTAATGATGTTCCCATTCAAGAATCTGAACGGAAGTTTCGATAGGATTTATCTGTGAGTTGCTAGAGGCATAAACCGGGTTTTTTAGGAAAATATGCAGGTTTGTAGTCAGGAATTTAGTCATGATTGATATCATGTCCGGTCGATTACCCCTAATACGGTAGGGGGCGGGTTCGCGAAAAAAAAATATCTGCCAACAATCTCCAATCTCAAAAACCCGCCCTTTTTATCGCGGTCACTCAATCGGATATGATATGACTAAACGCCAGAAAGACGAATAAAGTCCTGACTACGAACGAAAGGTTTGTAGTCAGGACTTTAGTCATGATTGAATAAACGCCAGAGAGAGGACTAAAATCCTGACTGCGAACGAAAGACGCCCAATGCCCAACTCTACTCAATCGCAAAGCAAACTCGGAGAAGTCAGCACAAAGACATCCCTGGTTCCCACCCCTTCAGATTCCGGTTTAATCGGCGTAGTAAAGTGGAAAAACTCGTGGTCGTTAACTAACAGCAATTCTCCCGGATGCAGAATTTTATTAAAAACAGGCTTCTCTTTTTTAGCCAAGTACAAATGCGTTTCCCCGCCGACAATATTAGTTCTGTCAACTGAGAAAATCCCGATAAAGTCTGTACCGTCTTGGTGAATTCCTTCCGGTGCGGGGTTGCCGAAATTGTTTGGCGAACAAGTTGTCCTGATTTGATGGATGCCGATTTCAGCTTCCGGGTGAATTTTGCAGGAATCGAAAAAAGCAAAAATCATCTGTTTGAAATTATCGAGGGCGATTAGCCGATCGTCCAATTCGGCAAATTCCCGCCTGATATCGCCCACTAGCGGATTGTATGTTTTGCTTTGATACAAATAGCCGTGAGGTAACTTAACTAACTCATTTCCGTTGACTGCAAACCGCGATAATCTTCTCGAACGATACTTACCTTTCACATACGGATCGACAGGCATATCGTCAAAAAATTCCTTGAAACCTTCTAGCTTAATCGAGTTTACTTTTTTGAAAGTAAACATGAACGCATAATCCAAATGAATGGATTCTAATACGGTTTTCATAGATTTTACTCCCTGAAGCCTTGCTCCCCTCCTTAATTTTGCCTTAAGGAGGTTTATGCTTCTACTCTAGCGCAGGTTTTTTGTATGTGTCGTAAAAGACATTACAAAAATTGCAAAGATATCGTAAAGACGACAAGATGAAGTGGGGGGCTTGTTCTTCTTTTAATCCAAAATCCAAAATCTAAAATCTAAAATCGATTGACTGCTTTCACCAACGACTGACAGGCCCGCAGGAAAACGGCAACATCGACCCCAAGCGCGACGTACTGAACGCCAGCATCAATCCACTGCTGGGCGATTTCGGGGTTTTCGGCAAAAGTACCCGCTGCTTTGCCTGCTTTGCGGATGGTTTGCACTGCCTCCTGCATCATGTCGATGACTCGGGGATCGCGGACTTGGCCGGGAATGCCGATCGACTGTGACAGATCGTAAGGCCCCAGAAAAATCACGTCCACCTCTGGCACAGTCACAATTTCTGCCAGGTTGTCGATACCGCCTTTGCCTTCGACATGAATCACAACTAAGGATTCTTCGTTGAGTTTGTCGGTGATATTTGTACCTGCGGCGGTGTAAAGTCCGGCCCGCGTAGCAAAGGAAAGGCCCCGCGTGCCCAGAGGACTGTATTTAGCACTTTTGACAGCGGTTTCAGCATCAATTTTGCTTTCAATTTGAGGTACTTGAACGCCTGCACTGCCGATGTCGAGAGCTCGTTGAATTTGCGGCCCGTCGTTTTTGCGGACGCGAACAATCGGTGCAATTCCAGTACAGTCGGCGGCGCGACACAAATCTTCAGCAGCAAGCGGGTGCAGGGGGCCGTGTTCCATGTCGATGACGGCAAAATCAAATCCAGCGTGACCGCAGATTTCCATGAATGCGGGATAAGCGCAGTTCATAAATAAACCGAGGACTGTTTCGCCTTGTTTAATTTTTTGTTTGAGTTGGTTTTGACGCATGGGTAATCCCGGAAACTTGATTTTTTTACCGCCGATGAAGCCAGATTTTTTTTAACAATACAGCTAAAATATTGTCGTGATGAATTACTTTATGTTAACAAAATAGACAAAAACTTTATAGCTGCTTTTGCTTCTATCTTAAATGGAATCAAGCACAAAAGCCAGCCAAAAATAAACATTCCTAAAATTGGCAAAAATATGGCTCCCACGGATGGTTCGACTAACCAAGCAAATAAAGCAAACATTCCAATACTGCCCGTTGTCCACAGCCAAAGAATCATAAATCCTAGAACTATTTTATGTAAACTCATCCGAATTTTTATATAACAACCGAACTTTTGAGGGTGTATATCTCCTTCTATAATGGGAATAAATGAATTGCGACCGATGATGATGCGATTGATTTTGAATTTTTTGCCAGAAATTGTTCCTTCATAGGGTTTGACAGGTGGTGGGCTAAAGGGTAGAATTACTCTAAAAAGTTTTGGAGTAGTGACAACTTCGTCCAACCTGCGTAAAACTTCCGAAAAAGTTAAACTGGTGGTAATTGTTAAACTCTCAAAAGGAATCAATGACATAAAAAAATTGACAATTTTGAGCATAAGGTAGATCCGGCTGTTCAATAGTTGTTACTGGTATTAATGCCTCTTATCTAAAAAAGTTTTCCCTGACAACACCGCGAAATACCAGTATACTGCAAAATAAACATTTAGATGAGATGAGTGTTTTTCGCGCTATGTCAAAATTAATTCCACAATCTCCGATGAAACTTCGACAGTATCTATTTTTGCTCAAAGGTCGATCGATCCTTAGTCTCACTTTGGGCATAATTTCCGCGATAGGGAGCATTTCGCCAGTATTTGCCGAACCTCCCCGCAATCCAGACACAGCAGAAACTTGCGACATTCTAGTAGCAGGCGGCGGGCTCGCAGGCGCTGCTACCGCTTACGAAGGTTTGCTGGCGGGGCGCACAGTTTGCCTGACTGAAATTACTGACTGGGTAGGCGGTCAAATTTCCTCCCAGGGAACTTCCGCACTCGATGAAAGAGAGACTCAGCGATCGCTCTTATTTTACCCCCGCGGCTACCTAGAATTGCGGCGGCGGATCGAGCAACATTACGGCCGGCTAAATCCCGGAGGCTGTTGGGTTAGCTATTCGTGTTTCATGCCCTACGACGGTCACAAAATTCTATTTAACATCTTGCAGGATGCCGCTAGAAAAGGCAAAGGCACGCTGAAATGGTTTCCCAATACAGTTATTAAAGAACTAGCAATTACTCCTGCTGAGGTGGGGAATGCAGTTGGAGGTCAACAAATTAAAAGTGCGATCGCCATTCAACACAAACCGGCCGCCAACACGCCACCACTCAACACCGAAACTCTTTCTCAAACTATCGAAGATGCCTATCGCTACGAAAATTCTCCGCGTTTTAATAAAACTATTATTCGGTTTATTCCTAAATCTCAGACCCCCCCTAACCCCCCCTTGGCAAGGGGGGGGAATTCCACCAGTTCCCCTTTACAAGGGGGGAATTCTACCAGTTCCCCTTTACAAGGGGGGAATTCTACCAGTTCCCCCCCTTCTGGCAGTAGGGGGGGTGCTGATTGGTACGTTGTAGATGCCACTGAAACAGGAGAATTGATCGGACTTGCGGATGTTCCCTACCGCCTCGGAATTGACCCGCGTTCCCCTCTGGAACCTTCCTCCCCCAGCCCCACCGGCGACGCTTACTGCACTCAAGGTTTTACCTACACCTTTGCGATGCAGGCAACGAAGGAACCACAGCAGCATCAACTACCTTCTTTTTATCAACAATACGCTCCTTACTACAGCTACGAATTGCCGAGATTGGCCAGCTTTCCTTTAGTTTTCAGCTACCGCCAAATCAGGAGTATGAGACCCGATCGAAAGCGACCTTCAGACCCGAAGCAATTCCCCATTTATCCCGGGGATATTTCGATGCAAAACTGGACGTGGGGCAATGACTATCGTCCCGGTTCTGCCCGGGATAATTTAATTTATTCTCGCGCGCAGTTGGAAGCAGCCGGTCAACTGCAACCGGGGGGATGGATGGGCGGTTTGCGAACCGAAACTTTGCGAAAGGGAGAGGAAAATGCCAAAGGATTTTTCTACTGGCTGGTAACAGGAACTACTGACTCGCAGCTAGGAGAGGGAGTCAAAAAGCCTAATCCCAACAATCGTTTTTTGAGCGGGTTAGATTCGCCGATGGGGACGGTACACGGACTATCTAAATATCCTTATATGCGGGAGGGCAGGCGCATTATTGGGCGGCCGAGTTTCAATCAGCCTCAAGGTTTTACGGTGTGGGAAGTTGATATGTCTCGCACTGACTTTGCGGCGGATTTTTACCGCCAGAATTTGTCGGAGGAAGAGTATCGCAATTTGTGGTTGGCTGTGGGTGGTTTGAACGCGCCGGCTTTGGCCGTGGGAAGTCAATCTGTTGAGGATACAAAATCGCGATCGCGCGCTACGATTTATCCTGATTCTGTGGGTATCGGTCATTATGCGATCGACTTTCACCCCTGCATGACTAACAGTCCGCCGGAAGCACCGGGAAATACCGAACGCGAAGGTACTCGCAAAGCTCAAGGGCAAGCTTATCCGTTCCAAATTCCGCTGCGGGCAATGATTCCTCAGAAAATTGACAATATGTTAGTGGCAGGTAAAAGTATTGCTGTTAGCCACACAGCGGCCGCTGCTTATAGAGTGCATTCTTTTGAATGGTCTGCCGGTGCTGCGGCGGGAGTTACGGCTGCTTTTTCCCTAGAAAAGGGGATTATACCTTATGAATTAGTGGACGAATTGCCATCTCGCGAGCCAAACTTGGAAGTGTTGCAGTTGCGGTTGCAGCAAAATAAGAATCCGATCGCATTTCCGGGTACTTCTATTTTCAATAGTTCCTGGCAAAATTGGAAATAATCGCAGTTCGTAATCTCAATAGCCACAAGACCAAAAATCAGATCAATTCCGGTTACACCGGAATGATTTTTGGTTGTTGACTCGGGGTCTAGAAACTGAATAGTTGAGTATTAACTGTTGACTCGATTTTATGATTCCGATGCACCCGGAAACGATATCGTGGGGCGATGGAGGTAAAAAAGCCCAAATCCATATCGCACAGGCCTTACGCTTACAGCAACAGACCCCAAATTGGTTCTATCTGAGATGTTGCACCATTGTCAATAAGCCTTTTATGAACCGGCATCCTGCCCGTGAAGCGAGAAAATCTACTCTTCGCGGAACGGGAATGAAAGCCTGTGAAGCGAGAATGGTGCAAGATGCTACTTCTATAGAAAAAATAACGCGCTGATAACGCACATTACTAAGTTTGAGGATAACGTTCTGCCAAGAAAGAGATAGCAGCAGCCCGATCGCCCAAATCGCCATCCAATTTCGCCGCCAACAAATCATCCAACATTCGTTTAAACCCAGGCCCGGGCTTATAGCCCAAAACCTTCAAATCGTTGCCATTTAAAGGAGGCTCAACATTCGCCCACCTGGTGAGATATTCCCAAATTTGGCGGCGTGCACTTCGCGGACTTTGCAGGGCGATCGCAATTAACACCGGCAATTCATAATTCTTCAACAGCAGCACCAATTGACTCGGCAACTTGCACTTAGGCAAATTCTCTACTAACTGGTTCTTTCCGGCTTCCAAAGCTTCCAGCCGCTTAATGCTGTCAGCAGGTAACTGAAGATTTGCAGCCACCTTGCCGCGATATTCCGGTGCTAAATAAGCGATCAAAACTTCCAGCCGCATCTGCCAATCGGGAATATTGATCATGGGGAATGGGGAATGGGGAATGGGGAATGGGGAATTGTCTCTTCCCTCTTCCTTCTTCCCTCTTCCTTCTTCCCTCTTCCTTCTTCCTTCTTCCTTCTTCCCTCTTCCCTCTTCCTTCTTCCCTCTTCCTTCTTCCTTCTTCCTTCTTACTCCATTCAAACACCGATCGAGCAAACGCAGTTGCCGCCACAACTGGCGATCCAACTCCAAACTAGGATGAATGCAGCGCAAAGCCTGCAAATCTCCCAGCATTTGCAAAGCAACTTTCCAGTAAGGAGCTTGCAAAATGTATTTTAATTCGCTTTTGAGCCGAGTTTCCAAAGCCGGAGCTCGGCCGTTTTCCCCCTGAATTCGGTAATAAATCCCGCTGGCCAAAGCGTGGCGGATGTATCCTTCCGTCTGCGGCTCAATTTCAAACCCCAACCGCACCGCAAACCGCACAGCGCGATAAATTCGCGTCGGATCTTCGATAAAACTATTGGCGTGCAAAACTCGAATTTGCTTCGATTCCAAGTCCAGCAAACCGCAAAAAAAATCTAACAATTCGCCACTGCGAGGAACACCCAACCGCACAGCCAGCGCATTAATTGTAAAATCCCTGCGGTACAAATCTTGGCGAATCGAACTCGCTTCAACTTCAGGATTTGCAGCCGGATAAGGATAAAATTCAGTACGAGCCGTAGCGATATCCACCCACAGCGAGCCGAAAGCAGAGTCTTTGTGCCACAAAAGCGCTGCGGTTTGAAATTGACCGTGAACGTCCAAACGCGATTCTGGGTAAAGTTTTTGCAGCGAGGAAGCTAACTCGACACCTGCACCGGAATCGTCGGAACCGGACTTTCCATCCACAACCAAATCGATATCTGTTAGCGCCACTGTATCATCGGTCGCTAAGAGTAAATCCCGGACTGCTCCACCCACAAGATAAAGTTGCCAGCCGCGCTGTTGGGCAATATTGGCCGCGATCGACAATAATTGCCACAATTCGGCACTGATGCGCGATCGCAACAAATGCTCAACCGATTCGGGCATGACACAATAAGACAATTCTGCATTGCTTCCCCTGTCTCGCGCTTTTTGCTGGTGCAATTCCCGCAACACGTCAGTGCGGGTAACAATTCCCACCAGTTGACCGTTTTCCAATACTGGCAAGCGCCCGATATCGTATGTCACCATTAAAGATTCAATTTCCGGCAGCAAGGTATCTGGGGCGATCGTTTTTAGCTGCCAAGTCATGTAACCCTTCACCGGGGCGTGACTGAAACCGTGGTGCAGGGCAATGTCAATGTCCCGGCGCGAGATAATGCCGGCGAGCCGATCGCCCGCATCGACCACACAAAGCCCCGAATGTCCGTAACGTAGGAGGATACGGTGAGCTTCCCCCACCGATGTTTCCGGGCGAATACTCCGCACTGGAGACGACATTAATTCGCGCGCTGTCGGAGGGTGGGGAATTTGAGCTTTGAGTTCGTCAGCTAACTGATTTAAAGTCAGCAGGGGGTCAACATCGCGGGTGGCGATGGAAGCGGCGCGGGCGTGACCTCCGCCGCCGAAGGGTTTGAACAATTCGCTGAGGTTTGTTCCTTCGATGCGCGATCGACCGATAATAGTTAATCGATTGGAAACTGGCGATTCGGGAGCGATGTTGCGGTTGTTTTCGTTTTCGCCAAATTTATAAACATTACCTAACAGCAGAGCATCGGTTTCAGTTAAATCGAGCAAGCGAGAAGCCAGCGAAGACAGTCCGGGAACGTAGGATTCCGTAGATAGCAGCACCCAAGCTACGCTGTAACCGTGCAAAGTTTCCGATCGCAAATTATTCAGCGCTTCTGGGAGCAAATCTTGCAATTGAGGAGACAAACCGGGTTCTACATATTCAGCGATGACCCCCAAACTCGCTCCCTGTTCCATCAACCAGGCCAAAGCTATTGCATCTCGCGCAGTTGCGCCCTCAAAGGTGAGGGAACCTGTATCGACGTGGATGCCGAGGGCCATGACTGTTGCTTCCGAAGGCAGAAGGCGAGATGGTGTGTCGCTGTTTTCTGCTTGATTTTTGAGTTTTTCGACAATTAATGTAGTGGTGGCTCCGACTGCTTCGATTTGGGTAACAGTAGCGGGGATGTCTGAATGCGCCTCTAGGTGGTGGTCGAAAACAGCAATTTCGCTCAGGTGCGGCAAATCCAGCCACTCGGCGGCTTTTCCCAACCGATCGCGCCCGGAGGCATCAACTATAGTAATCGATCGAATTTGTTGCGGATTGACCGATCGGCGTTCAATCAGCGGGTACTCGTCGCGGTGTAGCGCCAAAAAATCCCGCACCGTCGGGTGACACCCGCCAGTAAGTACGATCCTGCTACCGGGGCGCAGCACGCAAAGTCCCACCGCCGCCCCCAAGGCGTCAAAATCTGCTGTTGTGTGGCACAAAACTAAGTCCATAGTCGAACATCCCGCATCTCTAACTCAAACAGTAGCAATTTCTCGCCCTCTGAAACCGGATGTGTCGATCGGGCTTTAACTTAACCTTTCCAGTTTTCTGTGCTGTAACGAACAATGATAAAATTGATAAAAATCTTAAGAGCCGCTGACGCCTGTTCGCGCAACGCCCGAATTTGCCTGGGTTCTTTCGTATCAATCAACCGACAATTTCTCGATCGACGATCGGGAAACTGTCAAAAACTAGAATTTGGAAGATTTTTTTCGGTTCTGGGAAACTATTTCCGATCAACGCACGGTTATATCGAAAGGAGAAAAGATGTTATCAATTCTGTTTCAACTGGTTTTACTGGGTCTGGTACTGCTGTCTTTTGTGATGGTCGTTGGCGTGCCAGTAGCTTATGCCTCTCCCCAAAACTGGAATCAGTCTAAATCCCTAATTTATGCCGGGTCTGGTCTCTGGTTTTTGCTGGTTATTGCAGTGGGTGTATTGAACTTTTTAGTCGTTTAATTTCACCCAACCATATCGAATAAAGAAGGTAAAAGATAGAAGGATGAAGGCATTCACCAGCGATTGAAAGGCATTCGGCAGAAGCTAGGAATTTTCCAGACCGCGCGACCCTGTATGTTTTTGCACTTGAGATTCAGATGAGATGCTGCTACTTTCTGGCTTTTGCCTTCTCAAAAACAAAAATCAAAAATCTAAAACCTAAAATCTAAACTAAAACACTATGACTGTTTACGAGGGAACTTTTACTCAAACAGAATCTTTACGATTTGCTATTGTCATCGGTCGTTTTAACGATTTGATTGTAAACAAACTTTTGGAGGGATGTCAAGATTGTTTGAAACGCCACGGCGTTGATATTAATCCTCATGGTTCTCAGGTGGACTTTTTTTGGGTTCCCGGAAGTTTTGAGATTCCTTTGGTGGCCAGGCAAGCTGCTCTTTCTCGTCGCTACGATGCGGTAATTTGTCTGGGTGCGGTAATTCGGGGCCAAACTCCTCATTTCGATTTTGTGGCTGGTGAGGTTGCTAAGGGAATTGCTGCTGCTGCTTTTCAGACAGGGGTGCCGGTGATTTTTGGGGTGGTGACGACTGACACGATGCAGCAAGCTTTGGAAAGGGCTGGAATTAAAAGCAATTTGGGCTGGAATTATGCTATGAGTGCTTTGGAAATGGGCACTTTGATGCGCCAAGTTAAGGGTTTGGGCGTAAACTCTTACGGTCAATTAGTTAGTGGGTCTCCTGGTCAAGTGCTGTCGGGCGAAGCAAATCTGGCTATAGCCCCGGATCTATCGTCAGATCAAATACTGTAATTTCTACAAAGCATATTTTGCCAACAATGGCCCATTGGTAACAAGTTAAGCTAAGAAAGCATTTGTCATATCTATTCCGGTTACACTCCTGATGATGGTCCGTTGGGAGTGGGGGAAGGTGGAATTTGCGCGACGTTGACTCGATCGTGCTCATGCAACCGGAAACGATATCAATCAGCAATTATGCTCAACATTTATTCGGATTTTGGGCCCAAAACTGAGATTTGGGCGATCGTGCGATCGTGCCGAGGGTCATATTTATACTTACTCCCTCTCAAGTCGTGAATTTTCCACTCCTAAAAAAGCTGTTTTTTTGAGTAATATTACTGATTGACAAATGCCATTAAGTTTTAACTTGTCACCAATGACAATCGCGACAATTCCAAATTCAGATTTTGACAAGTGGCAGCATTTGATTCACTTGCTGTTCTGGAACACGCATATCTCCTCAAAGACAGATTTCCTCCAAAAATTTTGAATAATAATGTGGAAGTGCTAGATTATCTTCTATTCCCCAAGAGGTATTATGGAGCTTTGGTGTTGAATAAGGTTGAATAAATATCAGAAATCCGTTATGTTAACTTAAGTGTAAGTATTGAGCTTCTCTAAACTCGCTCCTTGCAAGGATTTCAGTATAAATGCTGTACGATAAGTACTTAACCGCTTCTTAATAAACAGCTCTGAAAACAGCTTTCTAGATTGATTGTTGAGATTATATCGAATGACAATTTTGTCAAACAAATGCCTAGAAAGCTTTTCTGGAAAAGGATTCAGCGTTTTTGCTGTGGCATGAATACTTACATTTACTTATCAACGAAAGTGCAAAAATTTTATGGGTGACATTCAAGCAACATTTACAGCTACCGATCGAGCTTTTCAGATTGAGGGGTACGAAAAAATAGATTTCAGCCTGCTATACGTCGATGGTGCTTTCAAGCGGGAGAATCCTGAGATTGCGGATAGTTACCGCCAATTCGGTCGCTGTTTAATGGTTGTAGATGAAACAGTCTACGGTCTGTACGGTACACAGATGCAAGATTATTTCAATCATCACGAGATAGATTTAACAGTCTTTCCAGTTAATATCAAGGAACCTGATAAGACGTTAAAAACGTTTGAAAGCATCATAGATGCCTTCGTTGATTTCGGACTCGTGCGGAAGGAGCCTGTTTTGGTAGTCGGTGGTGGATTGACGACAGACGTAGCTGGTTTTGCCTGTTCATCCTATCGCCGTCGGACTAACTACATTCGCGTACCGACAACCTTAATTGGGCTGATTGATGCCAGTGTGGCGATCAAAGTAGCTGTGAACCACGGTAAGCTGAAAAACCGCCTCGGCGCCTACCACGCTTCGCAGAAAGTAATTTTAGATTTCTCGTTTCTGAAAACTCTGCCGATCGACCAAATACGAAACGGCATGGCAGAGTTAATTAAAATCGCCGTGGTAGGCAACAAAGAAATCTTCGAGTTGTTAGAAAACTACGGCGAAGCATTGCTGCACAGCCATTTTGGCTATTTAAACGGCACATCTGAACTGCGCGAAGTGGCCCATCGGTTAACCTACAACGCGATTCAGTCAATGCTGGCCCTAGAAGTACCAAACCTCCACGAGCTAGATTTGAATCGGGTGATTGCCTACGGTCACACCTGGAGTCCGACGCTGGAACTAACGCCGGAAATTCCGATGTTCCACGGCCACAGTGTCGCCATCGATATGGCTTTTTCGGCGACTATTGCCCAACTGCGGGGCTACATTTCGATCGCCGACCGCGATCGGATCTTAGGATTAATGAGCCGCCTCGGACTAGCAATTGATAGCCCTTATCTGACATCAGAACTGCTCTGGAAAGCCACCACATCGATCAGTCGTACCCGCGACGGCCTTCAGCGTGCTGCGGCTCCATGCCCCATTGGCGACTGCTTTTTCATGAACGATTTGACTCGAACTGAGTTGGATGAAGCCCTAGCGGTGCATCGAGAAATCTGTCAGGGCTATCCGCGTCACGGTGATGGCGAGGATATGTATGTGGTATTGCAGAAAGTTGCAACTCTTTCCAAATCGGGGGTATGACCGTGAGACCCGTTACCCCAGTCGGGATTTTAGCGGCTAAACTCGAAAGTCTCGTCTCGCAAGTAGAAAAAATCGACAATCTCGATCGAGCTTTCAAGGCCCAATTACAACAAGCCTACGAACTAGCCAACGGTCTCGATCCCTACCTGAATCTTTGTACCACACCCGAATCTCCCGCCTTAGCCGCGTTAGTGAAGCGCACTCAATCAGAAGATTGGAGTAAGCGATTCTCTGACGGCGAGACAGTGCGCCAATTGGAACAGGAGATGCTTTCGGGCCATGTGGAAGGCCAAATGCTGAAATTTCTCGTCCATCTCACCAAAGCACAGCGCGTACTGGAAATCGGGATGTTTACCGGGTACTCAGCACTAGCAATGGCGGAAGCACTGCCGGTGGATGGAGTGGTGGTAGCCTGCGAAGTAGACGCTTACGTCGCTGAATTTGCCCAGAAGTGTTTTGACGAATCGACTGCCGGTCACAAAATCTCAGTGAAGGTGGCACCGGCTCTAGAAACCATGAAACAATTGGCCCAACACGGGGAAGTCTTCGATTTGGTGTTTATCGATGCCGATAAAGCTGGATACACAGATTATCTCGATTTACTCCTAACTACGGGGTTGTTGGCTCCCAATGGCTTGATCTGCGCCGACAATACTTTGATGCAGGGACAGCCATATGTGTCGGGTACTGCTACTGAGAACGGAGTGGCGATCGCCAAATTCAACCAGGCTCTAGTTGACGATCCGCGCGTAGAGCAAGTGTTAGTGCCGCTCAGAGATGGATTGACCTTAATTCGGCGCGTTTAGAGCGTGTTCTCTTGCCCCGGAGATTCCCTTAATCAGGCGGGCTAGGAACGGTCAAAGTCCTAATGCGGATTTAGCCGGATCGGAATCTGTGCAACCGGAATCTATCTAATTCATCTGCGTTCATCTGTGTTTATCTGCCTGTATCTGCGGTTTAAAAAAGATAATTTCAGCAAGCGCAGATGACAGTGGATGGACGCGGATTTACGCAGATGAATATCGGAGAAATGTGAATATTTCTGATGCTCACAGATTTGATATTACCTTTAATTATAGTGTTTACTTACTAAAAAATTATGCTCGAAACAGTTTCTGTGGCAGCGATGCCATCTGAACAGGAAAAAAACACTGGGAACAGGCGCTTCCCGACTGCATTCAAAACCATAGCAACCTTAATTTTGCTGCTGTTAGTAATGCCCCTGAATCTCGCATTAACTGCGATCGCCCTACTGAGATCCATCATCATCAAACCGTTTCAGTCTCGATCAACTGCAGCGACTCCCCAAACGATTTTGATTAGCGGCGGCAAGATGACCAAAGCATTGCAGCTAGCCCGATCGTTCCATAAAGCCGGTCATCGGGTAATTTTGGTTGAAACCGAGAAATACTGGCTGACAGGTCATCGTTACTCTTGGGCAGTCGATCGCTTTTACACAGTACCAAACCCGCAGACAGAGGAATACCCCCAAGCACTCTTAAAAATTGTCCGACAAGAGGGAGTTAATGTTTACGTTCCCGTCTGCAGTCCAGTCGCGAGTTACTACGATGCCGAAGTCAAAAGGGTACTTTCTCCCCACTGTACGGTAATGCACGTAGATGTCGAAACTCTGCAACGTTTGGATGATAAATATGAGTTTGCAACAGCCGCCCAAGCATTGGGGCTGCCAGTTCCGAAGTCTTACCGCATTACTAATCCCCAGCAAGTAATCGATTTTGATTTTAGTGATGCACAGCGCAAATACATTATCAAAAGTATTCCCTACGATTCTGTCCGCAGGTTAGATCTCACTAAGTTACCCTGCAAAACCCCAGCCGAAACAGCCGCCTTTGTCAACTCATTACCAATTTCTGAGAGTAAACCTTGGATTATGCAAGAGTATATTCCGGGGCAAGAATACTGCACTCACAGTACCGTCCGTAACGGTCATCTTCAGTTGCACTGTTGCTGCAAATCGTCGGCGTTTCAGGTTAATTACGAGAATGTCGATCGCCCGGATATCGAAAATTGGATTCGTCAGTTTGCCAAGAGTCTCAATCTGACTGGACAAGTTTCCTTTGATTTCATTCAGGCGGCGGATGATGGAGAGATTTACGCGATCGAATGCAACCCCCGCACCCATTCAGCCATCACGATGTTTTACAACCATCCAGATGTGGCAAAAGCTTATTTGGAACCCGACCCTTTACCGCAGACTGTGCAGCCTTTGGCATCCAGTCGCCCGACTTACTGGATTTACCATGAAATTTGGCGGTTGGTGACTCATTTGTCGTCGCCAAAGCTCGTTTCTGAGCGGTTAAAAATTATCGCCCAAGGCAAAGATGCTATTTTCGATTGGGACGATCCGCTGCCGTTTTTGATGGTGCATCATTGGCAAATTCCCTTGTTGTTATGGGGTAATTTGCAGAAGCCGAAAGAGTGGATTCGGATTGATTTTAATATTGGCAAGCTTGTGGAAATAGGGGGAGATTGAGTATGTCAGTATTGCGGGTTTTGCATTTAGTCGGCTCGGCAGTTAGCGATTTTTTCTGTAATTTATCGCGCCTTTATGCAGAAGATTGTCTGAAAAATACGGCTAATTCAGCACTCTATGAATTTCATATTGCCTATATTTCTCCCGATCGCCAATGGCGTTTTCCTACATCTCTAGATCCGAGTGCGATCGCGGCGGCTAATCCCATGTCTCTAGCGGGCGCTGTGCAGGTGCTGACACAGCTAAAGATTGACGTAATGGTACCGCAGATGTTTTGCATCCCCGGCATGACTCAATACCGCAGCTTGTTCGATATGCTGAGTATTCCTTATGTGGGTAATCCGGCAGAGTTGATGGCGCTGGTGGCTGATAAGGCGAAGACTAAGGCAGTAGTAGCGGCCGCTGGGGTAAGTGTACCGTTGGGAGAAGTTGTCCGCGCGGGCGATCGACTTTCGATTGATTTGCCGGTGGTGCTCAAGCCACTAAATGGTGATAATTCCATTGGAGTGACTTTGGTTAAAAATGCTGCTGACTATGATGCGGCTTTGCAGACAGCATTGACTCATTCAGAGGAAGTGCTGGTAGAAAAATTCATTGAATTGGGTAGAGAAGTTCGCTGTGGGATTATTGTCCAAGCTGGCGAGCTCGTCTGCTTGCCGCTGGAAGAGTATGCTGTGCATCCTGATACGAAGCCGATTCGGAGTTATGCCGATAAGCTGAAACAAAATGACGGTGGCAACTTGAGTTTGACTTCTAAGGATAGTACCAAGTCGTGGATAGTTGACACCAGCGATCCGATTACTCAGAGAGTTTGGGCCCAGGCCAGAAAATGCCACATCGCTTTGGGCTGTCGCCACTACAGTTTATTTGATTTTCGCATCGACCCGGACGGACAACCTTGGTTCTTAGAAGCGGGGCTGTACTGTTCTTTTGCCGAAAAAAGCGTGCTTTCTACTATGGTCAAAGCATCGGGAATTTCTCTGGATACTTTTTTTGAGAGTATGCTGCAAAATTCCTTACAAGGTCGATCGGGTACAGCGACAAGCAATATAAATTCGGGTGGCACGGCAATGATGGTTGAGCGTTGACAGTCTAAAGTGATGAATTTGGAATTGGTGCAACTAAGAAGGATTATTTGCAATTTTTAAAATTGTGTGATATCATAAAACGTTCTTAGAAATAGCGCAACACTAACTATTACTGCATGGCAACGAAGCCAACGATCGCATTTACTCACCTCGGCTGCGAAAAAAATCGCATCGATACCGAACACATGATCGGCTTGCTGGCTCAAGCGGGCTATCAAGTCGATTCTAATGAAGAATTAGCCGATTATGTTGTAGTCAATACTTGCAGTTTTATCCAAGCTGCGCGAGAAGAGTCGGTCCGCACCTTGGTAGAATTGGCAGAAGCTAATAAAAAAGTAGTAATCACCGGCTGCATGGCACAGCATTTTCAGCAGGAATTGCTGGACGAATTGCCCGAAGCTGTCGCAATTGTCGGCACAGGCGACTATCACAAAATAGTCGATGTTATGCAGCAGGTGGAAAAGGGCGATCGAGTTTCCCTCGTCTCTTCAGAACCTACTTACATCGCTGACGAAACTACTCCCCGCTACCGCACGACATCGGAAGGTGTGGCTTATCTGCGAATAGCAGAAGGCTGCGACTACCGCTGTGCATTTTGCATTATCCCGCACTTGCGCGGAAATCAACGATCGCGGACGATCGAATCTATTGTCGCCGAAGCTAAGCAATTAGCCTCCGAAGGGGTCAAGGAAATTATCTTAATTTCTCAAATTACCACCAACTACGGCAAAGATATTTATGGCGAACCGAAACTAGCCGAACTGCTTCGGGCTTTGGGTGAAGTAGATGTACCTTGGATTCGGATGCACTACGCCTATCCTACAGGTTTGACTCCGCAAGTTGTCGCAGCCATCCGCGAAACGCCCAACGTTTTGCCGTATTTGGATTTACCCCTGCAACACTCGCACCCGGAAATTTTGCGGGCGATGAATCGACCTTTTCAAGCCGGGATCAATGATGCTATAGTCGATCGGCTCAAAGCAGCAATTCCCGGTGCCGTAATGCGGACAACTTTTATTGTCGGCTTCCCCGGCGAAACCGACGAACACGCAGCACACTTGCTGGAATTTGTCAAGCGCCACGAATTCGATCACGTAGGAGTTTTCGTGTTTTCGCCAGAAGAAGGAACCCCAGCCTTCAGCTTGCCCCAGCAAATACCTGCAGAAATAATGGAAATGCGGCGCAATTCGGTAATGGCAGCACAACAACCTATATCATTGAAGAAGAATCAAGAGTCTGTCGGTCAGGTAGTTGATGTCCTGATAGAACAAGAACAACCAGAGACAGGCGAGTTGATTGGTAGATCCGCTCGGTTTTCCCCAGAAGTAGATGGACTCGTCTATGTCACAGGAGAAGCGCGACTGGGATCGATCGTATCTGTGAAAATTACTGGTGCAGATGTCTACGACCTCTACGGTCAAGTCGATTTGAGATTTTAGATTGACTGCACAGACTCATCTGGGAACTCGATCTTTTGTCTAAAATTGTGGGATCGACCCTCATGAGTTGACGTGGCACTGTATCCGGTGCTGGGCGGGGTCAAGTGTAAGTGTTACTGGAACTGTCGCGATCGGCGGTGTGGCGAACCAAAACCGGACACCAGCCAAAAATGATTAGCGGATTGTGCAGCGAAAGTAACGGTTTGTACAATATTGTGCAAAGATATGTACAAAAGGGGTTTTAAACTTTTTTAGCCCTTCTCTGGCAATCGACGCTCCCCCTCGGGGTGCGGTTATCTCTACAGAACGATCGGAAAATTTTAACGAATTTAATGTTTTGTTTCTGAATGTAAAGAGTTATGATGATAACAAGCCAGAAATAAGCGGGGATAATTTGAGATTGCTTCGCCGTCCGACCTACACCACAACGGTATCCCGAAAGAGTGTTGAGATGGATAGGCGGTAACGGTAGCCCAAAAAGGAATACAAGCCTCCGGCTTAAGTCGTGGAGAGATAAGAATTTTAGAGGAAAGTTAAAGCTCTCTGATTCATCAGTGGAGTCAATCTAAAATCTAAAATCTAAAATCTAAAATCGACTGACGGTCGCCCCATCCCCTGCTCAATCCCGCAGGCGACGGATTGCGGGATAGCGCCTGAACCAAACAACCTGTTACTACTATCAGTAGTGAAGTGGGGCTGGTCATGATCCTCACTATAAAATGCCTGAGAGGGAAAGCTTGCAAGTACCTCAAAGGAAGTCCAATGTCCTGTTTTAAGAATGTTGGAAGCCTATAACCCGACCCCTGGCGGTTGGTATCGGCGATGTCACAAAATCAAAGACGGCTGTCGAATTGGTAAATTTAGTCACCATCGACGGAGCTGCCCTATACTCGATTGCTATTTAAGAAGGTGCGCGCAGGCGCAGCACCATAAAGAACTCTTATGAGTTCCTGCCGCCGAGCAGAAATCCGCATCCGAGTTGGGCAACTTAGAAGGCTAAGACTCGTTATTAGGAGCATTAATGAATTTATTGTTTGAAGGCTTAGGTCTTTCGGAAGAACTCGTTCTCCATCTGGAAACACTAGGCTTTACAGAACCTACTCCCATCCAAGTACAAGCAATTCCGCACCTGTTAGCAGGTCGCGACGTTGTGGGTCAAGCCCAAACAGGGACAGGCAAAACGGCAGCATTCTCGTTGCCCATCTTGGAGCGGATTGAATTAGATGTAACTGCGGTGCAAGCACTGGTGCTGACGCCGACTCGCGAATTGGCGATGCAAGTAACAGAAGCCATCCGCGATTTGAGCGGCATTAGCAACGACGGCCCGGTAAAAGTGGGTCGCTCTCTGCAAGTTCTGACCGTGTACGGGGGTCAATCGATCGATCGTCAAATGCAGCGTTTGAAGCGCGGCGTTCACGTCGTTGTCGGTACACCCGGACGCATATTGGATATGCTCAGCCGCGGCAGCCTGAAACTAGACAAGGTAAAGTGGCTGGTTTTGGATGAAGCTGACGAAATGCTGAGCATGGGCTTTATCCAAGATGTGGAAAAAATCTTGGATGCTGCACCAAAAGAACGTCAAACGGCATTTTTCTCGGCGACGATGGAACCTTCCATTAGGAAATTGGTGGCGCGGCATTTGCGCAACCCAGTCAACGTCACCGTAGAACAGCCAAAAGCAACGCCGAAGCGCATCAGCCAAGGCGTGTACATGGTTCCCCGCGGCTGGTCGAAGGCAAGAGCTCTACAGCCAATTTTAGAAATGGAAGACCCGGAATCTGCACTGATTTTTGTGCGGACTCGGCAGTCGGCTGCAGAACTCACCAGCCAACTGCAAGCAGCAGGTCACAGCGTTGACGAGTATCACGGTAATTTGAATCAGGCACAGCGGGAACGCTTGCTGTCGCGGTTCCGCCAATGTCAGGTGCGCTGGGTAGTGGCGACTGATATTGCCGCGCGGGGTTTGGACGTGGATCACTTGACTCACGTTATTAACTACGATTTGCCCGACAGTGTGGAAAGCTACGTTCACCGGATTGGACGCACGGGCCGGGCTGGTCGGGAAGGAACGGCGATTACGCTGATTCAACCAGTTGATCGCCGCAAACTGCGCTTGATTGAACGCCACGTGCGATCGAGTTTGACGGTGCGAAACATTCCGACACGGGCGCAAATTGAAGCACGTCAGTTGGAAAAGATGCAAGGTAAAGTTCGCGAAGCTTTAGCTGGCGAACGGATGGCATCTTTCTTGCCTCTAGTATCTCAGTTATCCGAGGAGTACGACTCCCACGCGATCGCCGCTGCTGCTTTGCAAATGGCTTTCGACCAAAGCCGTCCTGCTTGGATGGGCGCGGATTACGCTCAACAAGAAGATCCCCCGATTGGTGGAGAAAACATCGTCAAGCCAATCTTGATCAAGAAACGGGCTAAGACTCCTGCGCCGACTACTTCTGTGGCATCTAGCGTTTCTTCTCCCGTTCCTCAGAACAGCTAATTGCTAGGGTGCGCAGTGCGCACCTTATTTTGTAACTTGTAGGGTGCGCACTGCGCACCTTGTTTTTTAATTTGTTTCGTATTAGCATTTACCTGATGCTGAATACTGATAAAGTGGCACTGAACGTGCAGGTTTTATTTTTGTTTTGAGTAACTTATCAATTTTTCTAACTGTCTTTAGTTTGAAAAGCATATCGCCACAGAATGTACAAACCTATGCGGGAACTTTATCAATTACAACGATTTTACCTCGGTATCTAACAGTATGAATGATTTCCCGAGCCTCAGAACTACCTGGATATCCTTGAATACTGCATTTCATTCTAATTGCTCCTTAATTGTGAGAGTTATCCATTGGGGCTGTTTTGGCACATAAACAGCGATCGTAATAATCAGTAGGGTTGGACAGCAGTACAGACAATATGCAAGGGACGAATATCTTGAGAAAACCCCCGAAGCAACAGCAAGCTACCCGCTGATGCTGAGAATAGTTTTCTAACAGTTGACTTCTAAATAATGCTTGAATTACTTAATATAATACTTTAATGTTTTCCTCAAGCACCTCTTGCTGTGCGTAGAAAGTTAAGCGAAGGTTATCCGCAGTGGATTGAGAGCGTATTCGCTCCTTTACTGCCTCTAAATTAGTCGGATAGAACTTGAGATATGGCATGATTCTGAGTCAGGCTTTTATGGGCGGGCTAGAAGAGTTCACCGCACAATAAAATTCATCTGTTGTGGAACAGGCCAGAAATCGTGTTAAGCGAGAATGGTGCAATATCTCAAATTAAACTCACTTACGAAATACACAGATTGCAAGCACTATAATTCTACTATTTTATAATTGGCGATCGCACATTATGAAAAAGCCCTCCAGTAAACTCACCGAAGAGCTAAAAAAACTCATAAATAAGGACTAAAATATTTAGTACAAACTTGTGAACGGGAACTTTTGTACTATTGTCTAATATTTCAGTTTAGCTGCGTGCCGACAATAATCTTTTGCACGCGATCGCCCTTAATTTCCAAAATCAAATTAGAAGCCTTTTGGTCATTGCTGTAAGTCAACCGAGTCACTCCACCCTGAACAGATTGCGACCCATAACCGTAAGTTTTAACAACTTTTTGGCTGTTATCTCCTACCTTCACACCATCAATTGTCACGAACTTGGGCTTGGTAGCAGAAATCAAATAAACTTTTCCCTCCCATGCAGCTACCGTCAATCCTGAGTATGTTAGCGTGCGAATCTTGCCGCCGATGGCTTCCCCAGCAGGTTTAGTTTCGTCGCGCTGCGGTTTTCCCAACTTGCGTTTTGCCTCTTCTACAGGCATCCCCAACCGAACCCCGCCAATCCCTAGGCGGGAATAGTCGATCGCCGCCGGCTTTTGTGTCGCGTTGAACATTCTTTCTAGAACCGCAACAGTTTGATTCATACCCACAACGGGGCGAACTAAAGCAGCAAATCCTAAGCTAGAAATTGCGAGATTGATCGCGATCCCAGCGAGGGCTGTTGTCACAAATATTTTTACCATTTTTTTATAGCTTTATTTGGCAATGTATTCGCGCGATCGCCCGCCAGATCCGGATTGATACTGATAGGACTTACACAAACACTCCTGAACGCACGGCGATCCTCTGAAACCGGATTTTTTTACCAAAACTACACAAAGAAACCCGGTTTATAGCATAAATCTTAGGTTTAACAGTGAGGTATTCAGCAAAAAACGGGGTTAATAGCGCAACCTAGGTAAGTCCTGACTAATATTTTTTAAGCTTTGAAAACCGCCACTTTCGCGCGAACCGAATTTGCTCCCGACAAGCTTGCGTCCGGCTGCAAGGGCTGAGAGAAAGAATAAAGGAGGTAACAACGGAAATTGCTGTGATATCCTAACAAAAGCCATATCTGCATAAAATAAGTAATTTAGATGACCGCAACAGATTCTGCTAAGCACCAAAAATCCAAAGCCCTCAAACCGGGTAGCCGCCGCCCTGCTAAAGAACTTTGCAGCGAGTGCGGTTTGTGCGATACATATTACATCCATTATGTCAAGGAATCTTGTGCTTTCTTAACACAGCATATCGCAGAATTAGAAGCAGAGATTCACGGGCGATCGCGCAATCTCGACAATCCCGACGATTGGTATTTCGGAGTCAGTCAAAACATGATGGCCGCTCGGAAAAAAGAGCCGATCGAGGGCGCTCAGTGGACGGGAATCGTCAGCACAATTGCCATTGAAATGCTCGAAAAAGGAATTGTAGAAGGCGTTGTCTGCGTCCAAAATACCAAAGAAGACCGCTTTCAACCGATGCCGATTATTGCTAGAAATCGCGCCGAAATTCTCGCTGCAAAAGTTAACAAACCAACTCTCTCTCCCAACCTTTCAGTATTAGAGCAAATCGAAAAATCGGGGATGAAGCGGCTGTTAGTAATTGGCGTCGGCTGTCAAATTCAAGCCTTGCGAACAGTCGAGAAAAAGCTCGGTTTAGAAAAGCTCTACGTTTTGGGAACTCCCTGTGTGGATAATGTCAGCCGCGCGGGCTTGCAAAAATTCCTAGATACGACTAGCCGCTCTCCTGAAACAGTCGTGCATTACGAATTTATGCAAGATTTTAACATTCACTTCAAACACGAAGACGGTTCGATCGAAAAAGTGCCGTTTTTTGGATTGAATACTAAGGAATTGAAAGATGTTTTTGCTCCTTCTTGTTTGAGCTGTTTTGATTATGTCAACTCTTTAGCAGATTTAGTTGTCGGCTACATGGGTGCTCCTTTTGGCTGGCAGTGGATTGTAGTGCGAAATGACACCGGGCAAGAGATGTTAGATTTGGTAACGGATCAGTTAAATACTCAGCCCGTAATGTCTAAGGGAAACCGAAAAGAAGCGGTTCAGCAAAGCATTCCGGCTTATGAAAAAGGAGTGACATTGCCGATGTGGGCGGCGAAGTTAATGGGAGTTTTTATTGAGAGGATTGGGCCGAAGGGTTTGGAATATGCTCGGTTTTCGATTGATTCTCATTTCACTCGCAATTATCTGTACGTGAAGCGGAATTATCCGGAGAAATTAGAGGCTCATGTGCCGGAATATGCTAAGCGGATTGTGGGGCAGTATAAGTTGCCTGAGTGAGGTAATTCAGAGAGTTTTTAATAGATGTTTTGCAGGTATCCGCTCAATAATCCGGGGTAAATCGCTCAACGATGCACCTCAAATGACGCAAAATCGTTCCTGAGTGGGTAGTCCGCCCCGAATTATTGAGCGGATACTTTTGCAGGAACATGGTATTGCCCTCTTTCCTTCAGTCCGGCAGGGGTTTAAACCCCTGCCTCAAAGCTTAAGTTATTTGAAAAGGACTGAATCAATTATTAGCTTTGTTTGTGCAAGATGGCTTTAACTCTCAATTAGATATATAAGATTATGACACTTATAGTGGCACAGAAGTATATCAATTTACCAAAGTCTATCGCACTTACTTGTTGTGTACTTCTAGGATTATCTGGAAATGGAGGGTCGGCGAAAGCAGCAGAAGTGCGATCGGGAAACAAAACATTTGCTGAATGGTGTCGCGAAAAAGATTCTTTGAGTCCAGAAGCTAAACATACTGTTGATATGCTGTTAAAAATAGCAGGAACTACTGAGTGCGATGAGGGCGATCGCCAACTTTCTAGTATCACAGGAATTAGCTTTACGAAGCAAGGAATCAGCGACCTCAAACCGCTAGCATCCTTAACTAACCTGAAGGTTCTCCGGCTCATCAACTGTTCTATCAGCGACATCAAACCGCTAGCATCCTTGACTAACCTGACCGATCTCAACCTCAGCAGCAATCAGATCGTTGACATCAAACCGCTAGCATCCTTGGTTAACCTGAAAGTGCTCAACATCGGGAACAATCAGATCCGCGACATCAAACCACTAGCATCCTTGACTAACCTGACTGAAATCGTCCTCATCGAAAATCAGATCGATGACATCAAACCGCTAGCATCCTTGACTAACCTGAAAGGGCTTTTCCTCCGCAGCAATCAGATTGACGACATCAAGCCACTAGCATTTTTGACTAACCTGGCTGGGATCGATCTCGCTGGCAATCAAATTAGTGACATCAAACCGCTAGCATCTTTGATGAAACTGACTTTTCTCGACCTCAGCAGCAATCAGATTAGTGACATCAAATCACTAGCATCCTTGAGTAACCTGGAAGGGATTAACCTCAGCAGCAATCAAATCGGTGATATCAAACCGCTAGCATCCTTGACTAACCTGGAAGGGCTATCACTTAACAAGAATGAGATCGCTGACCTTAAACCGCTAGTATTCTTGACTAAACTGGAGATTCTCTGGCTCAACAACAATCAAATCGTTGATATCAAACCGCTAGCATCCTTGACTAAGCTGACTTTGCTCTCACTCGAAAACAATCAAATCGGCGACATCAAACCGCTAGCATCTTTCACTAAACTGACTGAACTCTACCTCAGCGGCAATCCGATCGATCCCAAAACTTGCCCTCTCAAACCAGAGTCTATCTGTAAGTGGGAACCACTAGCTAAACCATAAAACTTTACCGTTTAGGAAATTAGAGGTACAAGATTATGACACTCATAGTTGCACACAAACACATGAAGTTACCAAAGTCGATCGCACTTACTTGTTGTGTGCTTCTAGCATTATCTGAAAATGGACTGTCTGCGAAGGCTGCAGAAACGCGATCGGGAAACACTAGACGAACATTTGCGGATTGGTGTCGCCAAAAAGCTGATTTGAGTCCTGAAGCTAAACATACTGTTGAGGTACTTTTGGAGAAAGCTGAAACTACTGAGTGCGATGCGGCCGATCGGAAACTTTCGAGTTTCACCGCACTCTTCCTCATTGACGCTCAAATCAGCGAGATTAAACCATTACAATCCTTGACTAACCTGATTACACTCCACATTAGTAACAATCAAATCAGTGACCTCAAACCGCTAGCATCTTTGCCTAACCTGATTAAACTCTCCGTCGGCAACAATCTTGTGGGCGACATCAAACCCCTAGCATCCTTGACTAACCTGACTACTCTCCAACTCAACAACAATCTTGTGGGCGACATCAAACCGCTGGCATCTTTGACTAACCTGACTTGGTTAGACCTCAGCAACAATCAAATTAGTGACATCAAACTGCTAGCATCCTTGACTAAACTGACTTGGTTAGACCTCAACAATAATAAAATCAGCGACATCCAACCATTGCTATCTTTGACTAAACTGGCTGCAATCGATCTGGAAAACAATCAAATCAATGACATCAAACCATTGCAATCCTTAACTAACCTGACTTGGTTACAACTCAGCGGAAATCCGATCGCCCCTAAAACTTGCCCTCTCAAACCAGAGTCTATCTGTAAGTGGGAAGCACCAACTAAACCATAAAACTTTACAGTGACGCCCGATCTCACTTAAATATTTGAGTTACGAAGGATAAATTTACTATTTATAAGAAAAACACGATCGCCCTTATTGACTAAAAGCGATCGCACACCAACATCCTCCTACAAATCAGCAGCGTGCTGCTTCAGTTCATCCAAAGAAACGTATTCCAAAGTCAAGGCGTGAGTTGCCGCCAAAACCACAGGTGGCGCACATCCAGCATCCATTGCTTCCTTCCAGCGAGAAGCGCACAAACACCAGCAATCCCCAGGTTTCAAACCGGGAAAGTTAAATTCGGGAACGGGAGTGCTCAGATCGTTTCCATTCGATTTAGTGAATTGCAAAAACTCTTCTGTCAGTTGAGCGCAAACAGTGTGAACCCCAAAGTCGCCACCACCTGTATTGCATTTGCCGTCCCGATAATACCCCGTCATGGGCGACGTGCAGCAAGTCTCTAATTTTCCGCCCAGAACATTTGTAGCCTCTGTCACGATCGCAACTCCTCTGCAAAAATCTTTGATTTAATTTTACATCTTAGTTTTACCAAAAAAGTTTTTATATCAATTTTTCCATTGCAAAATTAATAAATCTTTGTCCTCTTCGTTCTACTTCTTGTTTTTTAACCACAATAAATCCTTTACTTTCAAAGAATGGTTTAGCTGTAATACTGGCTTCTGTAAATAGTTTTTTAATGCCTAAGTTTCTGGCTTTTGAAGTAATCTGTGCTAAAATTTGCGTGCCAACTCCTTGTCTTTGAAAATCTTGATGACAGTAAAAGCGATCGATATGACCGTTGGCTTCCAGTTCCCCAAAACCTGCTATTTTCTCGCCCTCTTCTGCTACGAAGGTAAATTTACTGCTTAAACTTTTAGTCCAACTTTCGATATCCATATCTGCTGGTGCCCAAGCATCTACTTGTGCTTTTGTGTAATCCCGAATATTTACTTCGTGCACCGTGTCGTAAAACAATTTTATGATTTTTTGGGTATCGCAAATTTGGTAGGTTCGTACTATCATAAATTCTTCCTATTTATAGGATAAATTATTGAAGACAATCACCCTCTCTAGTAGTAAGGTGCGGAGTGTGCACCCTACAGATAGAGAAAAAATTGCTGCCTTGCGCAAGTCCTAAATTTTCTAGTCTCCCAGACAAATTCCCAAACCGCGAGCTGTTTTTACTAGAGTAGAATAGGGTTCTACAGCTCTGTATTTGGAGATAGCATCTTCTAAAGGAACGCTCATAACTTCCCGCTGCTGCCAAGTTACCATGCGATCGTATTTCTCCTCAGCAATTAAATCAACCGCGGCTATGCCAAAAGCCGAAGCAATCAATCTTTCTAGCGGCGAAGGTGTACCCCCACGCTGAATGTGTCCCAAAACAGTAACCCGCGTTTCTGCGCCGCTACAGTCAGAAATTGTATCAGCTAAATACTGACCGATTCCCCCCAACCGACTTTGACCTAATCGATTTGTGTGCATCAATAATTCGCCTTCTTCAGTGCGAACTGCCTCCGCTACTACAATTAAACAGTAGTTTTTGCCCTGTTCTTGACGTTCTCGGATTTTTTCGCAGATTTGGGAAATTTTGTAAGGAATTTCCGGAATCAGAATTATATCAGCTCCCCCAGCAATTCCGGCACTGATCGCAATATGTCCGGCATCGCGTCCCATGACTTCAAGAATCATGACGCGGCTGTGACTTGCTGCGGTAAAATGCAAGCGGTCGAGTGCTTCTGTGGCAATATTGACAGCAGTGTCAAAACCGATGGAACGCTCGGTAATTCCAACATCATTATCAATAGTTTTAGGAATAGCAACTAAGTTTAAATTGCCTTGTTTAGCAAGCTTTCGGAGAATCGCAAGACTGCCGTCGCCACCAATGCCAATTAAGGCATCAATACCTAATAGATGATAGCCTTCGATAATTTCATCCGAACGATCGAGCAATGTCCCATCCGACATCGGAAAAGCAAAAGGATTTCCCTCGTTTGTCGTGCCTAACATGGTGCCGCCAATAGTCAGCCAAGGGTCTACTTTTTCAATATCTAAGGGGATGCCTTGAGGAGGGCGACTCATCAATCCTTTGGTGGCTTGACGAATTCCCAAAACCTTCCAATTGTAAGTTCCGACTGCGCGGTGCACGACGGCTCGAATCACTGCATTTAAACCCGCACAGTCACCCCCGCTGGTGAGGATGCCGATGCACTTGTGTTTTCCCATAATTGTTGTCAGACTTTTTTTGGAACTCTGATTGTAAAATCTCTGGTATTAGTTATTAAAAGATTTCAGAATTTCGATAGAATTGGAAATTATTGGAGAGCGATCGCACTCTCAATGCCTCACGGTGCGATCGCTCTCCAATAATTTCTCGCTCTCCACTTGACAAACTCTACTCCTCTATGTTAATGAAGCAGCAGCCAACCTAACTCGAACAGTCCTGGACGCAAAAACCCGGTTGATTCATGTAATTTGGTCGTATACCCTCGATCGCGACAACGAGAAACCGGGTTTTTTGGGGAAGCGTGCGTCCAGGACTGTCGAATTAACAGTACATAAATCCAGCAGCTTAACGAATAAGGATTGAAACTTATGACAGAAATGGGGCCAGATCCCAACCGACCTTATCCGATCGCAGACCAACCGCGCGTATGCTTCATCAAAAATTTGATTAAATCCCCCAACATTATCGTCGGCGATTACTCATATTACGACGATCCAATAGATCCAGAAAACTTTGAAAAAAATGTACTTTATAATTACGGAAACGAGCGATTAATTATTGGCAAATTTTGTGCGATCGCCACCAACGTCAAATTCATCATGAACGGTGCCAATCACAAACTCGACGGCATTTCAACTTACCCTTTTCCGGTTTTTGGGAATGGTTGGGAAACAGCGATGAATTTATTAATCGAACTGCCAAGTAAAGGCGATACCGTCATTGGCAATGATGTTTGGATCGGCTATGAATCCCTGATTATGCCGGGAGTCAAAATCGGCGACGGTGCAATCATTGCTGCCAAATCCGTGGTAGTAAAAGACATTCCTGCTTACACCGTTGTCGGTGGAAACCCCGCACATCCAATCAAACAGCGTTTTAGCGATGTTGAAGTGGCACAGCTATTAGAAATTCGGTGGTGGGATTGGGAAATTGATAAGATTTCGCGCAATATCAGAATAATTATGGAAAGCGATATTCAAGCACTCAGCATTGCTGAGTGAATTTGGCTGATGAGGTCAATTTTTTAACTTTAGCATAATTTGCCTAAATTGAAAAAGCTTATTGGGGAAATGCTACGCTGCTCGGCTTTATTTTCGGCTTCGGAACAATCATCGGATTTATTTTAGGTTTGATGATTATTGAGCCAAATTGTTTGTAGTAAGGACTTTAGTCCTGATTGACTATCAGCCACAGAGAAGACAGAAGTCCTCACTACAAGCTTACTCACTACAAGCTTACTTAGCAGGGCCCACAGCCTCGATCGCAGCCTCAAGGGCGATCGATACATGAGTCCAATGAGTCCCCCCCTGACAAAAAGCCACGTAAGGCTTCCGGAGAGGCCCGTCAGCCGAAAACTCCGACGTACTCCCATCAATAAAAGTACCCCCAGCCATCACCAACTGACTCTCGTACCCCGGCATCGGAGCCGGCACCGGATCTAAATACGAACCCACGGGGGAATTTTGCTGAACCGCCCTACAAAAAGCAATTAATTTATCAGGAGAACCGAATTCGATCGCCTGAATCACATCCCGTCTTTTAGCCAAAGGAATTGGATTCACCCGATAACCCAACTTATAAAAAACATAAGCAGTCAAATGATTTCCCTTCATCGCCTCCCCCACACAACCGGGAGCCATAAACAAACCCTGAAACAGCAACCGATTCAAATCAAAAGTTGCGCCGCCGCTGCTGCCGATTCCCGGCGCCGTCAAGCGACAAGTTGCCGCCTCCACCAAATCAGCCCTCCCAGCGACGTAGCCTCCAGCAGGGACGATCGTACCCCCCGGATTTTTGATTAAAGAACCAGCCATCAGATCCGCACCCACAGCAGTAGGTTCGCAATCATCGACAAACTCCCCGTAACAATTATCGACAAAGCAAATTGTGCTAGGATTCTGATGTTTGACTATGGCGACGATTTTTTCAATCTCACAAATAGACAAACTCGACCGCCAAGAATAGCCGCAAGAGCGCTGGATAAAAACCAGGCGAGTCTTTGCTGTAATAGTACAGCTCAACCCCTGCCAGTCCACACTTCCTTCGCGAGTTAGAGGCAACTCACGGTAACTAATACCAAACTCAACAAGTGAACCTTGACCTTGCCCGCGCAAGCCGATCACTTCTTCTAAAGTATCGTAGGGAGAACCAGCCACTGCCAACATTTCGTCACCAGGACGCAGGATGCCAAAAAGAGCACAGGCGATCGCGTGAGTACCCGAAACAAACTGTACCCGGACAGCAGCCGCCTCTGCCCCTACCACTTCGGCAAACACCCCGTCTAAAGTCTCCCGACCCAAATCGTCGTGGCCGTAACCCGTAACCCCTGCAAAATGGTGGACTCCAACCCGGTGGCTGCGAAAAGCTTTTAAGACTCGTTGAAGATTTTGCTTGACTGTCGCGTCAATACCAGAAAAAATCTGAAAGAGTGCCTGTTCTGCTTCCTGTAGCCGTGAAACGCTATTCATCTATACCTCGCTCACCATTTGCGTGCGCGCTGTTCATTATGGCGTAGATGCGGCCCCTAGTTTGTAAACATAATATATTCATGACGATTGCAACTTCCAAAAAAACTTCCCCTGATTGGCCTGTCATAGGCTTTATGGCCTTTCTGCACATCGGTGCTTTATTTGCTTTGCTGCCGGGTAATTTTAGCTGGTCTGCGGTCGGGCTAGCAGTATTCCTGCATTGGGTAACAGGTGGTTTAGGAATTACTCTCGGATTTCACCGCCTAGTCACCCACCGCAGTTTTCAAACACCGAAATGGCTAGAGTATTTTCTAGTTATTTGCGGTACCCTTTCCTGTGAAGGCGGCCCGATCGACTGGGTAGGAATGCACCGGTTACACCACATACATTCCGACACCGAAACCGATCCCCACGATTCCAATCAAGGCTTCTGGTGGAGCCACATGGGCTGGATGCTCTCGGATCTCCCCATCAGAGTTGAAATCCCCCGCTTTACTAAAGACATCGGCGACGACCCAGTATACAAGTTTCTCCAAGCATATTTTATCCCCATCCAAGTTGTCTTCGGTGTGTTGCTTTATTTATTAGGCGGCTGGTCTTTCGTGGTTTGGGGCGTGTTTATGCGGATCGTGGTGGTATTCCACTGCACTTGGTTGGTTAACAGTGCTACCCACAAATTTGGCTACCGCACCTACGAGTCGGGCGACCGTTCGACGAACTGCTGGTGGGTTGCCCTGCTCACCTACGGCGAAGGCTGGCACAACAACCACCACGCCTTTCAATACTCGGCTCGCCACGGTCTCCAATGGTGGGAAATCGACTTCACCTGGATGACCATTCAACTGCTGCAATCCCTGGGTTTGGCAACCAAAGTGAAATTAGCAGAAAAATAGCGATCGGCAATTAGTCATAGGTTGTCAGTCATCAGTTCTGGACTAATGGCTCGTGACCAATGGCTAATCCTGTTTTTTTCGATCGGGTACAGGTTGGGTTGAAGTAAGCTCGGATCCTCTGGTGCGATCGACCCAACCACAACCAGAATCAGTTATAATAGAGTTGGGAACAAAAAATTTTGTTTGGCAGCCAAATTTTTTATTTTCAAAATACAACGGTAAATCTTTTTCAATCCTAATCCAAAATCTATCAATACTTCGGACAGTTTTTGATTGCCAACCGTAGAATAAGGGTTTCAAGGCTCCAAGGCAAGTTCGCTACCAAGGTAAAATCGAGGGTTTCAGCCTAAGAACTAAAAACAGTCCGGACTATTGATCTATCATTCATTATTTATTAGTTTGGGCAAGTGTTCAACAAGACAGTTCACTAACTCAATCCAAACTTTTATGGGTGAATTCAGCTCCGCATCTCATCAGAAATCAAAAATAGAATGACAATTGCAACGCAAAACAAACTCCAATACAATTGGGTCCACATTATTAGTTTAGCAGGACTTCACGTCGGCGCTTTGTTCGCCCTGCTTCCGAGTAACTTCAATTGGACAGCAGTTGGTTTAACTGTATTCATGCACTGGGTAACAGGCGGTTTGGGAATAACTCTCGGATGGCATCGACTGCTCACCCACCGCAGTTTTCAGACACCAAAATTCGTAGAATATTTCCTAGCTTTTTGCGGAGCACTTGCCTGTCAAGGAGGAATAATTCATTGGGTCGGCCTGCACCGCTTGCACCACACCCACTCCGACCACAGCCCGCTCGATCCTCACAATGCCGATCGGGGTTTTTGGTGGAGTCACATCGGCTGGATGTTTTACAAAGGCCCCGCTCACGATGAAATTTCTCGCTGCACAAAAGACATTTCTAGCGACCCCTTTTACCAGTTTTTGCAAAACTACTTTCTCCCCCTTCAAATTGCATTTGGCGTTTTGCTCTACTTAGCAGCAGGCTGGCCTTTTGTAGTTTGGGTAATTTTTGTCCGCTTAGTTGCGGTATATCACTGCACTTGGTTTGTTAACAGCGCCACTCACAAATTTGGCTACCGCACTTACGCAACCGAAGATAGTTCTACTAACTGTTGGTGGGTTGCAGTTTTGACTTACGGCGAAGGCTGGCACAACAACCACCACGCTTTTCAATACTCTGCCCGTCACGGCATGAAATGGTGGGAAATTGACTTCACTTGGATGACAATTCAAATTTTGGAAGCACTAGGTTTGGCTACTAAGGTAAAATTACCAGCAAAATAGCCGCAGTTCAGTCCTAGACTCAAAACCTCTGTAGGATCGATCGCGACCTTACCGCTTCAGAAACCCGGTTTCTTATCAAAGAAACCGGGTTTTTTGATTGCAAATAACCAATGACCAATGACTAATGAGCCCGTTTTTGCTCGCCCCGACCGCGCAAATATTCCGCTAAAAATGCCAATCCTCCCGAACCTACTATTAACAGCACGCTCAGAGCATTAATATCAGGTTTTACCCCAGTCCGAATCCGGCTAAAAATTTCCATTGGCAGAGTTGTAGTCCCGCTACCTGCGGTAAAACTCGCAATCAAAAAATCGTCCATGCTGAGGACAAAAGACAACAGACAACCCGAAACAATTCCGGGTATTAATTGAGGGAGCAAAACCTGAATAAAAGCTTCAATAGGCGTTGCCCCCAAATCCAAGGCAGCCTCTTCTAAATAGGGGTTTAAATCTGCCAATCTAGTAGAAACAGCTAGGGCGATGTAAGCCAGACAAAACACAATGTGAGCGGCGACAATTGTCCACAAACTCAGAGGAATAGCCAGCGCCGCTAAAAATACGAGAGTAGCAACTGCGGTCGCAATATCTGGAATAATAATCGGCAAGTAGGAAACTCCCTGATATAAACTCTTGCCAGGAAAGCGGTAGCGGGCTAAACCAACTGCCATCAAAGTGCCGAGTACGGCCGAGATTGCAACTGCACAAACTGCCACTGTTAAACTGTTTCTCAGGGCAACTAAAATCCGCGTATCGCTAAATAATTTAACGTACCAATCTAAAGTAAATCCTTCCCAGCCGGCGCTAAAACGCGATTTGTTAAAGCTGTAAAATGTGAGTACCAGGATGGGCAGGTACATATAAAAAAACATCAAAACGGCAAATATCACCTGCCAAGAAACCTTAAATTTAGGTTTTAAGTACATATCGGCTTGTATTTCCTCCTGTGGATTGTCGGCAGTATTTTCCATGTCTCGCTAATGGGAAATTGGTAATTGGTAGTTGGTAATTTATGGGGAATTAGGAATTGGTAATCGGAAAAACTAAAATTGTTTTCTTTCTTATTCCATCTTCCTTCAACATCCTAAATTGCATTACGATCGCCATATTTAAGCAAAAGGGCAATTCCGATACTCACTGCAAAAATCAATACCATACTCAGAGCCGAACCCAGCCCCCAATTTTGAGTCGCCCCCAAAAACTGATTGTAAATCAAACGAGCAGCCGTCATGCTCGAAGCTCCACCGAGTAACTCCGGATCGACAAAATCGCCCAAACAGCTAATAAATACTAGCAAAGAACCCGCAGCAATTCCCGGCATCGTCTGAGGTACTGTCACTTTCCAGAAAGTTTCCACTGGATTCGCGCCCAAATCCTGAGATGCTTCTAGCAACCTGCGGTCTAACTTTTCCAAAGAAGCGTAGAGAATGGTCACGATATAAGGCAAATAACTGTAAGCCATGCCGATTAAAACTGCGGAACTTTGATTGAGCAATTCCAGAGGAGGAATGCCTACAAGTGCCAGCAGCGAGTTGAGAACCCCCGTAGGACGCAGAATTGTAATCCAAGCATACGATCGCAACAGCGAAGAAGTCCACAGCGGCAACACAAAACCTAACAAAGTTAAATTACGCCACTTTTTCGAGACATTGAGGGCGATCCAGTAAGCGACGGGAAATCCCAGCAGCAAACACAGAATAGTAGTCCCCGTTGCGAAAAAGAGCGATCGACCCATTACCTGCAAATTCAGCGGCTCAAACACTCGCAGGTAATTGCCGATTCCCGAAGGATTCACCAAATCTCCTGGCTTAATATTGGGCACCAAACTCAGCTCAAAAATTACCAGAGTTGGTATTACTAATAATAGAGCCAGCAACAAGCCAGAAGGGCCGAGCAATGCCAGGGGTCCAGCCCACGACGACCACGGGGGAACAGTTTCAGGCTTCAGGGAAGGATTGGGAGGAATAGGAGGGGGAGTTTTGGTAGAAACAGCCATAAATCAATTTTTTTGAGTTTTTAACCGCTGATGAATGCGGATTAACGCGGATCTAATACGGATAGAGTGGGGGAGCGGCTGTGGGGTGGCGAGTTGGTGGAAATATTGGATTATAATGAGATATTGCGTGTAAAACCCGCCCTACGTTTGATGATTAGCCGCTGGTTAATTGAGTCCAATAGCGATCGTACACTTCCATAAATTTCCCTACCGGAGCCACACCTTCGCAATTTTTCAAAACAGCTTCTGAAGGGAAAAGAATCTCGTTGGCGCGGATTTCCGGCGTCAGCAAATTAAAAGCATCTTCCGAAGGAGTTGAAAAACTGAGCCGTTCTACCAAAGAAGCTGCGACATCCGCTTGCAGCATAAAGTTAATCCATTTATAAGCTGCCTCGGGATTGGGAGCGCCTTTAGGAATTACTAAAGTGTCCGTCCACAGAGAAGAACCGCTTTTGGGGACGACATACTTCAATTTATCGTTATCTGAAATTACTTCATTAGCATCAGAAGAATAACACATAGCTACTTTCAAATCCCCCGTCAGCATTTGCGGCCGCCAAGCATCAGTAGTAAAAGATGCGATCGCCGGTTTGAGTTCCACCAACTTTTCGTAAGCTTGTTTCACTTGCTCTTGGTTCGTCGAATTGAGAGAATAGCCCAGCATCCGCAGCGCAGCGCCCATGACTTCTCGGACATCACTGGCTAGGGTCATTCGCCTTGCTAACTCCTGTTTGTGTTCCCACAAATAACTCCAATCTTCGGGAGCTTTTTTGAGCTGTTCGCTGTTGTAAATCAATCCTGTTGTCCCCCAACTCAAAGGCACGCTGTAGCGATTTCCTGGGTCATATACAGGGTTTTGGAACTGTTTTTTGAGCCGATCGAGTCCGCCCAAAATCGAGTGGTCTAATTCGGTCAACAGTTCCAGTTCCTTCATCTGAACCACCATGTAGTCAGACGGGTAAATGATGCTGTAGGCGCGGCCCCCACCGGCTTGAACTCTCGCCAGCATCTCTTCGTTGGAACTAAACACGTCTGCCACTACGCGAATGCCTGTTTTTTCGGCAAAGCGATCGAGCAAAGCTTTATCGGTATAGCCTGCCCAAGTATAGATGAAAAGTTGGTCGGCAGCACCTTTAGCAGCAGGAGCAGATTGTACGTCTGCAAGCCGCCAGCCGCAACTCGAAACAGCTAACCCAGAAATTGTCGCCGCCGATTTTTTTAGGAACTGACGGCGTGTAGAATTAGCCGGGAAAATCCTGGAAATTGGTAAGTTAGTCGGAGGCACAGTTCTATTTTGGATTTTAGATTTGGGATTTGGGAATTAGCTGATTTTAGATTTTCAAGCAAACGCAGATCGACGCAGATTAATACTGATGCTATGAGATGCTGGTTAGTTTTGTCCAGTAGCGATCGTAAACATCTGCAAATTTGCCTAGGGGGGCCACGCCTTCGCATTTTTTTAAAGTAGCCTCAGAAGGAAAAATAATTTTGTTTTTGCGAACTTCTGGAGTCAGCAAATAAAAAGCATCTTCTGAAGGAGTTGCAAAACCGAGTCGTTGGACTAGGGAAGCGGCAACATCGGCTTGCAGTAGGAAATTAATCCATTTGTAAGCTGCCTCTGGATTGGGAGCACCTTTAGGAATTACTAAAGTGTCCGTCCACAGAGAAGAACCGCTTTTGGGGACGACATATCGCAATTTGTGGTTGTTTGCAATTACTTCATTGGCATCAGAAGAATAGCACATTGCTACTTTCAAATCCCCCGTCAGCATTTGCGACCGCCAAGCATCAGTAGTAAAAGAAGCGATCGCCGATTTGAGTTCTTCTAATTTTTCATAGGCTTTTTTTACTTGTTGTTTGTTTGTAGAATTGAGAGAATAACCCAGCATCCGCAGCGCAGCGCCCATGACTTCTCTAACGTCGTTTAACAGGGTCATTCGCCTTGCTAACTCTTGTTTGTGTTCCCACAAATAACTCCAATCTTCGGGAGCTTTTTTGAGCTGTTCGCTGTTGTAAATCAATCCTGTTGTCCCCCAACTCAAAGGCACGCTGTAGCGGTTTCCTGGGTCATATACAGGGTTTTGGAACTGTTTTTTGAGCCGATCGAGTCCCCCTAAAATCGAGCGATCTAATTGAGCCAGCAGCCCGAGTTTTTTCATCTGCACCACCATGTAATCGGAGAGGTACATGATGCTGGCCCGGAAACCACCTGCTTGAACTCTCGCCACAAACTCTTCGAGGGAGGTACTAAACACGTCTGCCACTACGCGAATGCCTGTTTTTTCGGCAAAGCGATCGAGCAAAGCTTTATCGGTATAGCCTGCCCAAGTATAGATGAAAAGTTGGTCGGCAGCACCTTTAGCAGCAGGAGCAGATTGTACGTCTGCAAGCCGCCAGCCGCAACTCGAAACAGCTAACCCAGAAATTGTCGCCGCCGATTTTTTTAGGAACTGACGGCGTGTAGAATTAGCCGGGAAAATCCTGGAAATTGGTAAGTTAGTCGGAGGCACAGTTCGATTTTAGATTTTAGATTTTAGATTTTAGATTTTAGATTTGGAGATTGAAGATTGTCGAATTGGTAATCGAGAATTGGGAATTGTCCTATGTTATTTGTTAGGAGAACCAACGACCAACAAATAACCCATGACTAATGACTAATGACTAATGACTGATACCAACTACCAACTGCCAACTGACTAATTCCGATCGGTCAAAGCGAGACAATCATTAGTTCCCCAATAAGCATAAATCGGCGTGTGCGGATCTGGGAAAGAGCCTCCGGTATTTGGCTGGCGCACGGTAATTTTATCGCCCGACGCCAACTCAACCACGTAATGAACGTGCGTGCCCATGTACATAGTATTTTTGAGCCGCCCTTCAAAACAGTTGACCGAAACTTCCGGCTGGTAGAGATTCAAATATACTTTTTCCGGCCGGACGCTGACCACAACAGAGTCGCCTGTGACACCACTCCACATATCCGACTGCTGAACGATTATTTTCAGATTGGCTGAGGTGCGAACTGTGAGAGTCGATCGGTCGATCGATTCTACCGTACCCGCAAACAAATTCGTATCGCCAATAAAATCCGCCACAAAAGCCGTGTGCGGGCACTCATAAATTTCTTCAGGAGAGCCAATTTGATCGATCCTCCCCTCGTGCATCACAGCAATCCGGTCAGACAGACTCATCGCCTCTTCTTGGTCGTGAGTCACCATCACAAAAGTCAAACCGAGTTCTTGATGCAAATTCGACAGTTCCAACTGCATCTGCTTCCGCAACTTCAAATCCAGAGCACCCAGAGGTTCGTCCAGCAGCAGAACCGCCGGTCGATTTACCAGAGCTCTCGCCAAAGCCACCCGCTGCTGCTGGCCGCCCGACATTTGACCGGGAAACCTGTTGGCGAAAGATTCCATTTTCACCAATTGCAAAACTTCCCGTACCCGTTCTTCAATTTCCGCTTTCCCCAGCTTTTTTATTCGCAATCCAAAAGCGATATTGTCCCAGACATTCATGTGTCCGAACAAAGCGTAGCTTTGAAACACAGTATTTACCGGACGGCGGTAAGCTGGAGTGTTGGTCATTGACTGGCCGCGAATCATCAATTCGCCCGCCGAGGGAGTCTCGAACCCAGCGATTAAGCGCAGCGTCGTAGTCTTGCCGCAGCCGCTAGGTCCGAGGATGCTAAAAAATTCTCCTTTGCGGATGTTGAGGTCTACTCCGCGGACTGCGGTTTCGCCGTTAAATACCTTAAATACCTTGCGGAGTTCAACGTCAAACGCTGTATCCGTTGCTGTCGTACCTTGGTTGAGTGCTGTCTGAAACATATTCGCCCTTTCCTGGGGGTAATGCACGCCACTTAAATACAGTTTAAGTTTAGACTTTTTTGTATTTTAGGTGAGGAATGTTGGATGTAACAGGTTTTGGGATTTGTTCTTTAAATTCTATCCCAGAGCGCACCGTTGTCAGCAAGAGGCTTTCGGGTCTGTGAAGCGAGAAAATTCACTTTTGGCTTCACGGGCCCGAAAGCCTGTTTATAAAAGGCTGATTGAGAATGGTGCAACATCTCATATCGAACGGCAATCTATTGATTCTCAGGACTTGGCGTGGGAGATGGTTTTTGCGGTTTGTCTGTTTTGGGTGCTTCTGCTTTTTTCCACTCTGACAAAGGTCGCTGGACGGCATTTTTAAAGTCAAAAGGCACTAGCAGCACGGGTAAATTTTCGGCTGAATTTTGAGGGGGCGCTTCCGGGGGATTGGCTTGAGCGTACAAGAAGCGGCCGCTAAAGTCTGTTTTGCCTAAAACTAGGCGGTGAGTTTCCTGGTTGTCCAGTTTTACTGTGACTGTAGCTTGGGGTTGGTCGAGACCGAATTCTGGCAGTTGAGCAGCAGTAATATTAATCGTGCGATCGCTCTTTCCTGTTGCCAACCTGTCTAGCAAAAAATCCACCGATGCCTGACTTGCGTGTGCTTGCACTGGCAATTTCATTTCCCAGCTAGACTTGCCTCCTTTTCTAGCATAAACTCGCTCAAAAGTCAAGATTTTTTCGGGTGTTTTGACTGTAAAGAATTGTACGCGATCGGAGTTAAAAGCAAAAATTTTCTGTTTTTCTTCCTTAGCGGCTTCCTGTTTCGGAGATACTTGCATCTCGAACAAAGCAACCAACCCAGTCATGCTCAACGCGACGGCTATTAATATTAATGTATTTTTCTGCAATTTCATAATAACTGGGAATTGGCCAAACAGGGAATTGGGCATAGGCCCGCGCAGGGCATTGTTAATTGCTAATTGCTAGTAAATAACTAATGACCAATGACTAATGACTAATGACTAATGACTAATGACTAATGACTAATGACTAATGACTCTTCATCATCTTCTCTTCCACCAGATAGCGCCGCCTATTCCGAGTCCGAGTAAAGGCCACATTAGCCAAGCTAACACCAGCAATCCTACTTGGAGGGCCGTCATGTTAATGCGGCGGTTGGTAGCTTTTTTCGGACTGATAGAAAAGCTTTGCTGGTCTGGTTTACTCAACCAACTGACTGAATTAAGAAACACGTCGCTATTGAGTTGTTGGTCAAACCAACCGTTAGTCACAAATTGAGATGTGCCAATTACTACCATTCGCGATGTTTTTCTAGGAGTTGAAGGTACAGAAGGAGTTGCGGTTGGACTGGGAGATGCTGTGGGAGATGCTGTGGGAGATGGCGAAGTCGTCGGTAATGCTGGAGGCGTTGCTTCTTGCGAGACAATCACCGAATAGCTGATTGGGGAAGCTGTTGGCGAAGTTGTCGGCGATGGGGAAGTTGTTGGCGATGGTGAATCTGTTGGCGATGGGGAAGTTGTCGGCGATGGTGAATCTGTTGGCGAAGTTGTCGGCGACGGTGAATCTGTCGGTGACGGTGAATCTGTCGGCGACGGGGAAGTTGTCGGCGACGGTGAATCTGTCGGCGATGGAGAAGTTGTCGGCGACGGTGAAGTTGTCGGCGACGCTGAAGTTGTCGGCGACGCTGAATCTGTCGGCGAAGTTGTCGGGGACGGTGAATCTGTCGGCGACGGGGAAGTTGTCGGCGAAGTTGTCGGCGACGGTGAATCTGTCGGCGATGCTTGGGGTGAAGGCGAGGGGGAAGTTGGTGTTGGTGAAGGTGAGGGCTTTAAGGGAGTGCTGTCAGTGGACGATCGAACTAAAGCTACACCTAATAATAGCGGGCCTTGTCGATCGGTCTTTTGATCGAACTCCAATTTCTTAGTGGTCAAATCGCTTTCGGCCCAACTTTCTTGACTCGTCCAAATCAGAGGTTTTTCCTCTATTCCTTCTACGGGCGAGGTTTCCAAAGCACGCGCAAACGGATAAAATGAAATGCCGGTGCCAAAACTTTGAGTAATCGGATGTTCGCCGTAGCGCCTGACTGTGGGAACCGTGGGGCCCAGACCAAATCTTTGACCAGTACCCGAAGCATCGATGGCCAAACGGGCGTCTAGTTTTACGCCCCATTCTTGCAGCAATTTGTCCAATCCCGTATCAATTGCCGGGTCTACCATTAACAATAAACTGCCGCCGCGATCGAGATAAGCTTTTAGTGCTTTAATTTCTGTATCGGAAAACGGTTTGTCCTGCCCGGGAACGATTAAAGCATCTGCATCTTCTGGCACTTCTTTGCGTTCCGTCAAATTCAGCGTTTGAGCGTTGTAGTATTTATCTTTCAAAGCTTTTTCAGCTTGCTGAATTCCACCTTGACCTTCCTTTAGCGGGCGGGCTCCTTTGCCTTGCAAAAAGTAAACTGTAGCAACGCGAGTGCTCAGAATTTCTTCTAAGCCATTGGTCAGTTTGATTTCTGAAAGACCTTGATTGGGGTCGCTACCAAAAGCAGTGCCACCTTTTTGCAGTACCTGTTTTTTGTCCCCTGATTGCAGGTAAACTTCTCCGATGCTGGTAATGCTAAATTCTCGCGCTTTTCCCGGTTGGGCTAGCGGGTCAACAAATTCAAATTGGAACTTTTCGCCTCCCTCGCGTTTGTAGCTTTGCAGCAGTTCTTTAATTTGGGGATTTTGGGTGGGGTCAAATACCCAAACTTTGACTGTTTGTTGCAAATTTCGCAGTATTTGTTGAGTCTGGGGGGCGAGGGTAAATTGTTGGCTTTCGGTTAAGTCGATGCGGACGGGATAGCGAACGGCTATGAAGTTAATTACTCCGAGAATCACAAAGACGGCGAGGGTAGCAATCAGGGCGTTGGTGCCCGCTTGAGTGGAACGCTTCCCCCAAAAGCTTTGTTCGTAACTCAAATATAGCAGCCAAAGTGCGATCGTCACTGCTCCGGCAATAACTAAACCGACTGTCAGGGGGTCCCATACTCCAGATACAAGTGCTGCTGTTACCCCCGCTGCGATGAGGAGGGGGCCCAGCAAAAAAACGTATTTCCAATTTGTTTTTCTAATTTTCATAAGGTAAATATTGAGGTAAAAATTTCCGGTTCTAGGATGTTATTCTAGATCGCATTAGCCTGCAACCATTCTGTTAAATCTGACGGATGGTTAAAATCAATTGCGACCTCTCCTAGTGCTTCTAATTCCTCTATGCCTAATTGACGGATGCAGTTTTCTGTTTCCGGTTGTATTGTGCCTAAGCGCCGCACTAGCTGACGCAATATTAACGAAACTTGAGCGCTTTTTGTCACCTGTTCTCTTGCTACATCTATGGCAATCTGCTGGTCTTGAATCCACAGTTCTTGCTTCTGCAATTCATTTAATTCTTGCTGAGTTAAGTTGTCCTCGTTGGCAATATTCAAAGCTTTCTGAATTTCGGGCACCGCACTCAGTGTTTCTGGTACAGTCTCCAGATTGCTCGTGTTATTGAGAAAGTAAATCCATTTGTCGGCGGTTGTTTCTAATGCTGCTAATTCCTTGCTAAATTTTGGCAGTTCGATAAATACTAATTCTATTTCAGTATCTGGACACTCAAACTGTTGCTCTTTTTCTTTGAAAACAAACCGCGACATAAATTCGGGCTGATTATCAAACATTTCAAAGTCGGCAATTTTCAAGGAAATTACTGTTTTTAGTCTTTCGTAGCGTTCTTTTCCTGTTAATTGCTGGCTGTAGCTTTTTGCCGCGTTGTACAACACTCTGTTCCCGAAGTAAGGCACGTTGATCAGTTGAATTTCAACTAGGGCGATTCTGCCGCCGTTAATTGTGGCTTTGACATCTAGGTGTGTGTCTTGGGTTGCGAGAGTTTGAGGTTCTGGTTGGGAGTCGATTATTTCTAGGTCTTCGATGACTGGTTGTCCTTCATAAAGAATGGCGTTTAAAAAATTAATCAGGATGTCTTTGCTGTCGCTGGAACCGAATATTTTTTTGAACGCCAAGTCGATTTTTGGATTGATAAATCTCATTATTTCAACAAATTAGTGGAATAACTAACATTAATTGGGAATTGGGAATGGGAAATTGGGAATTGGGAATTGGGAATTGTTGCCCTATCCTTTAATCTCCGACTCTCCTATTCTCCTACTTTCCCACTCTCCCCTCTTGATTACCCGAACTCTTCCCTGATGTTTTTAAGAACGCTGATATCGCAAAGCATCAATGGATTGGGCGGTCAGAAATACTCCTAAAATGATGTAACTGGCAAACATAATTAAGCTGCTGGTATCAAAAACTCCCTTGACAAGATTGGTGTAATGTGTTAATAGCGACAAATGTCCTAATGCTGTTCCGAAGGGGCCACCGATAGCGACGGCGGCTGCATCGATCACCCACAGAAATAATACTAGAGCGAAGGTGAGGATGGCTGATAAAATTGTGCTGTCTGTGAGGGAGGAAATAAACATTCCGAGGGACAATACTCCTGCTGCTAGTAAGATTAAGCCGCCGTGTCCTAGCAGAAGAACTCCGGGGGGTACGGGTGGGGTTGAGGAACTGAGGACGATCGCCTCGCAGAACAGCAGCGGTACCAACATGGTGGTATAAAATGTTAAAACGCCGAGGAGTTTGCCAGTAGCAACTGCCCAGTTTGTTAAGGGCGATGTGGCTAATAGTTCTAAGGTTCCACGTTTGCGTTCTTCTGCGTAAAGTCCCATTGAGAGTGCGGGCAGTACGAACAGTGAAAGGGAGCCCATTATTCGCAGAAATAGTTGCAGGAATTCGTAGGCTACGTCGATGGGAGGTTCGGTAATTCCCATTTGGTCTCGCTGGCCGATTTGGGGGATTAACCCGTCGGGGGCGAGGAGGATGGCTATTAAAAAGTAGCCGGTGATTAGCCAAAAGACTGCTGCGATGGCATAGGCTAGTGGCGAGGCAAAATAGCTTTGTAGTTCTTTGCGGTAAATTGCGACAATATTACTAATCATTACTAACCTTTAGGAATTGGGAATGGGTAATTGGCTATTGGTAATTGGTTCATTTTGAGTCGCCTGCGGGTGGTGTTTCGCTGTCGTCGCTATCGTTTTGCTTTCTTTCTATTTGTCGCTTTCTGGTAACAGGTGGCTGTTCTGGTGGAGAATCGCTACTCGGTTGTGGCTTTTTTTTAAGTTGCCTATTTTTTACCTCTGGTTGGGATTCTGGTTGAGAAGGTTGGCTCAACTCTGGTGTTTGTGAAACTTCGAGATTTTCGACAACCGGTTCTGGTTGAGAAGGTTCTTTCGACTCGACGGTTTCAACAATCAGCAGATTTTCGACAATTGGTTCTGGTTGAGAAGGTTCTTTCGACTCGACGGTTTCAACAATCAGCAGATTTTCGACAATTGGTTCTGGTTGAGAAGGTTCTTTCGACTCGAGGGTTTCTAAAATCGGTTCAGGTTCTGGTTGAGAAGGTTGTTTCGACTCGACGGTTTCTGGAATGAGGAAATTTTCGACAACCGGTTCTGGTTGAGGATGTTCTTTCGACTCTTGCCTTTCAACAATCAGCAGATTTTCGACAACTTGTTCTGATTGAGGATGTTCGATCGACTCGACGGTTTCTAAAATCGGTTCTGATTGAGGATGTTTGATCGACTCGACGGTTTCTGGAATCGGTTCAGGCTCTGGTTGAGAAGGTTCGCTCGACTCTTGCCTTTCAACAATCAGCAGATTTTCGACAACTTGTTCTGATTGAGGATGTTCGATCAACTCGACGGTTTCTGGAATCGGTTCAGGCTCTGGTTGAGAAGGTTCGCTCGACTCTTGCCTTTCAACAATCAGCAGATTTTCGACAACTTGTTCTGATTGAGGATGTTCGATCGACTCGACGGTTTCTAAAATCGGTTCTGATTGAGGATGTTCGATCGACTCGACGGTTTCTGGAATCGGTTCTGGTTCTGGCTGAGAAGGCTCGCTCGACTCTTGCCTTTCAACAATCAGCAGATTTTCGACAACTTGTTCTGATTGAGGATGCTCGATCGACTCGACGGTTTCTGGAATCGGTTCAGGTTCTGGTTGAGAAGGTTTGATCGACTCTTGCCTGTCAACAATCAGCAGATTTTCGACAACTTGTTCTGATTGAGGATGCTCGATCGATTCTTGTCTTTCTACAGTTTCCAGAAAATCTGCCACTGGTTGCATTTCTGGTTCTAAATCGCTTATTTCCTCTGGTGTTTCTGCAACTGGTTGGGATTCTGGTTCACGATGCTCGATCGACTCGGCGGTTTCTGAAACTTCTAGATTTTCGACAATCGGTTCTGGTTGAGGATGCTCGATCGACTCGGCGGTTTCTGAAACTTCTAGATTTTCGACAATCGGTTCTGGTTCACGATGCTCGATCGACTCGGCGGTTTCTACAACTGGTTCCGATGCTGGTTCACGAGGCTCGATCGACTCTACTGTATCTGAAACTTCTAGATGTTCGACAATCGGTTCTGGTTGAGAATGCTCGATCGACTCGGCGGTTTCTGAAACTTCTAGATTTTCGACAATCGGTTCTGGTTGAGGATGCTCGATCGACTCTACGGTTTCTGAAACTTCTAGATGTTCGACAATCGGTTCTGGTTGAGGATGCTCGATCGACTCTACGGTTTCTGAAACTTCTAGATGTTCGACAATCGGTTCTGGTTGAGGATGCTCGATCGACTCTACGGTTTGTGAAACTTCTAGATTTTCGACTATCGGTTCTGATTCATGATGCTCGATCGAGTCTACTGTTTCGGAAACTTCTAGATTTTCGACTATCGGTTCTGATTCATGATGCTCGATCGAGTCTACTGTTTGTGAAACTTCTAGATTTTCGACTATCGGTTCTGATTCATGATGCTCGATCGAGTCTACTGTTTGTGAAACTTCTAGATTTTCGACTATCGGTTCTGATTCATGATGCTCGATCGAGTCTACTGTTTGTGAAACTTCTAGATGTTCGACAATCGGTTCTGGTTCACGATGCTCGATCGACTCGGCGGTTTCTACAATTGGTTCCGATTCTGGTTGAGGATGCTCGATCGAGTCTACTGTTTGTGAAACTTCTAGATGTTCGACAATCGGTTCTGGTTCACGATGCTCGATCGACTCGGCGGTTTCTACCACTGGTTCCGATGCTGGTTGATGCTCGATCGACTCTTGCCTATCTGAAACTAGCAGATTTTCGACAATCGGTTGCGATTCCGATTGATGAGAATCCGCGATCGAGTCTTGAGTTTCTGCCGCTTCTTGCAGATTTCGATCGACCTCCGGTTCGCTGTGAACCAGATTTTCTTCCGGTTTCTTTTCAGCCGCTGTCAGCCTTAAAAACACATCTTCCAAACTAGCCCGATTGCGGCGCATTTCGCAAAGTCCGAATCCAGAGGTGATAATAGCTGCGGCAATTTCTCGTCCCGGTTCTATGTCCGCTTCGCACAAAGCGCGCAGGCGGTAGCGACTCACTAAAAATTGCTGGCTGGGAATCAATTCGACAGATCGAACTCCCGGCACATTTTCCAAAGAAGGCAACAGCAGACTGTTTACCAAATCCGCCTCGCCTTCTACTTCGAGTTCGTAACCCTCTCCCACCGCCAACTCTCCCATCAAATTTTCGGGAGTACCCGCAGCGGCGATTTTTCCGCGATTGATGATGGTGACGCGGTTGCAAGTCATGCTGACTTCCGGGAGAATGTGCGTGGAAAGGATGATTGTGTGCTGGCCGCCAAGGCTTTTGATTAAATTGCGGACTTCGATGATTTGTCGGGGGTCGAGACCGACGGTTGGTTCGTCTAAGATAATGACCGGCGGGTCGTGGACGATCGCCTGGGCGATACCGACGCGCTGCCGAAATCCTTTAGAAAGTTTGCGGATTAAAACTTTGCGTTTATCAACCAGGCCGCAGCGTTCGATCGCGGAGGTAACTCGTCGCGCGCGATCGCCCGCAGGTACTTGCTTGATCCTGGCCACAAAAAACAGAAACCCTTCCACAGTCATTTCTGGATAAAGCGGCGGGTTTTCCGGCAGATAGCCGATGCGCTGTCTGACTGCCATCGAGTTTTCGTGAACGTCGAGGCCGGCGATGCGGGCCGTACCGCTGGATGCCGGCAAATATCCCGACAAAATCCGCATCGTTGTGGTTTTGCCAGCGCCGTTTGGCCCCAAAAACCCGAGAATTTCTCCTGATTCGACCGAAAAAGACACGTCCGCGATCGCTGCGGTCGAACCGTAAGTTTTGCTTAAGTGTTCTACTTCAATCATTTGTCAGAAGTCACGCGATTTTAGGTTTTAGATTTTAGATTTACTTTGCCAACCACAGGCGGGACGCCTGTTCCACGAATTTGAGAGTCCCGCCCGATCGGCCTGTCGATCGAATTTATGGCGCAAATGCTAATTTGATTTTGTTTTCTAGTTTAGTCTGGCAAGAACCAAATCTATCATAAGTGTCGATCGGACTTGGAAGCGAGACGCTAGCAGTCGGGTGCGGGAGGATGGGAGGGCGTCTGTTTTTGCGAGTTTGATAATTCTCATATCTTGCACCCTTTTGAAGAACAGGCAGGATGCCTGTTCCACAAAAAGTGTATTTTCTTGTGGGGTGTCGGGCCTGCCCAAAAATACAATTTAGATGAACAGCTTAGCTGCCTTCGTTACTACTAGGGGCTGTTTCGAGATTGATCTCTGCATTAAAAACAATCACAAATTCAGCCTTGGGGATTAACTGCCGGATTATCCGCAGATAGCCGTCAGCATCGGAATGTTTGAAAAAATGGGCTACAGTGATTCGCTGCATATTCGGAAGCAGGCGAACAACCAACCACCTGTTAAGGCGCTGTTTGTAAGGCATAATTAAATTTGTCTCCATTTGAATGTTGGAGCCAAAGCCAGTTCAATGCTTGTCGAGGGCGCGGACTGGCTTTTGACCTTTGTTAGACTTTGTGTCTGTCTCTAGATTATGACACGAACTACATATAGTCAACTGAATAAATAGAATAAACTGAACTAAGTACGGGACAGATAATGACGCTGGGGCAAAAGCTAAGAGAAAGACGTGAAAGTCTAGGTTTGACTCGAATACAAGTGGCAAGAGCGTGTAATGTGGTGGAATCCACAGTCATCAACTGGGAAACCGACAGACACGTCCCCAAGCTTTACCCAGCACAGATGAAAGCCCTGTGCGACTTATTGAAATTCTCGATCGAAGATTTAGTAGTGTAGCTTCGGGAATTAATTTTTTTATAAGCCCAGGCGCATCTAAATTTTACAGTCAAGTTTGATGACATTCTTGTGAGGTGTCCCGCCCGCCCAACAATACAATTTAGATGCCCAACAGCCTTCTCTTCCTCTGCGCCCTCTGCGCCCTCTGCGGTTAAATCAAAAAAATCTCAACTCCTTTTCCAAATCTTAATTTCCCCCAACCAACCCGCACTAACAATAGTCTTCCCATCTGCACTAATCGCCACAGCACTAACGTAGCCAGCATGACCGCTCAAATTACCTCTCAAATCGCCCGATCGCACATCCCAAAGTCTCACACTCTTATCCCAACTCCCAGTAACCAGCGTAGTGCCATCCCGACTGAATGCCACCGACCAAACCCCGTCAGTATGCCCGCTTAAACGCCGGATTAATTGCCCGTTTCCGGCATTCCACAACCCAACAGTGCCATTGCTGTTTCCCGCCGCTAAACTTTTGCCGTCGGGAGTAAAAGCTAGCGACAAAACAGCCAAGTTTTTGCCGCTAATCGTGCGAATTGCTTGACCTGCAGCTAAATTCCACAACCTAATTGAACCGTCTTTGCTGCCGCTAGCTAAAGTTTTGTTGTCAGGACTGATAACAACAGCATTCACCAACCCAGAATGCCCGGTCAAAGTCCGCAGCAACTCCCCCGTTTTAGCGTTCCAAATCTTAATCGTTTTGTCCCAACTGCCGCTGGCTACAAATTGACCATCGGGACTGACGGCAACGCTCGAAACTGCATTGGAATGCCCGCTCAAAGTGCGTACAACCGCGCCAGTTTCTAAATTCCAAATTTTCACAGTTTTGTCGTCGCTGCCGCTAGCTAACACCTTGCCATCCGCACTCGCGCCCAGTGCGTTTACGGCCTCCGTGTGTCCTTGCAGGGTAGTTTTTAATTGCCCGCTGGGAAAATTCCAAACAGAGATTGTGCCGTTGCTATTTCCTGTAGTAAAATAAGCGGAAGCTAGGGCAAGGGAACTGACAACTTCCGAAGGCCCTTTGAGGGTATTTGTGGCAGCAAAGGCGATCGCACTTGCGGGCCGGCGGGGCGCATTATTCGCCGGAGTTTTCGGGTTTCCGGCAGTAGGAGATTGGGGAACTACTGGCAGCGAAACAGTCGATCGCCATTTCATGAAAGTATTGATTTCTATTCCCGCAGCCACGATTTTATCGGAATTGTCCTCTAACCTGACAATGCCGTTAATTGCGACAACTCGCCCTGCATCGTCGAGCACTGGGCCGCCGCTCATGCCCGCTCTCACTAAGTTGTTGTATACCAATGTATAGCCGTTCCAGGGAGTTTGGCGGCCGGTAAGCTGACCTTCCGTGGCGAGGAAAATCGGCTGTCTCAGAGAACCGCCGGATATCGGCCAGCCGGCCACATAAGCCTTGTTTCCCTTAGTTGCTGCGGAATTGGCTAATTGAGCCAGGGGGTAGCTTTGAGGGCTGCTGAAGGGCACGATCGCCAAATCCGCACCGGGCATTCGCCGCACGAGGCTATAGTATACAGAGTGAGCTTTGCCGTCAGGAGTTACAACCTCGTAATCGCCGGCTTTATCGACAACGTGCCAGTTTGTGAGAATATAGTATGTGCTGCCCTGTTTTTCTAAAATTACTCCCGAACCGCCTTTTGGCCCCTGGATGCGAACAGTAATTTGTTGGGCAACGGTTTTAACTTTGTCGGCGGTTAATGCGAGGGCGATTTGAGGTGAGGTCAGTGGAATGAGGGCGATCGAACTCAGGGCGATCGTAGCACTCAAAATAGCCGGAATTGTTCTGCTGTAATTCATTGTTGTGTAAATTTAACATACCCACATATCAACTGACGGATAACTTTTCCGGTTTGTGGCATATTGACAACGCACTCAAGGCCTGCGCGATCGAACTTTCGACATTCGCACAAGCCTCACAATATGTGACACAGCCCTCTGGCTAGCAGAAAAATTTAGAATCGGGAACCGCACCTAGCCTCAACAATCGCAACTGGCTGATCTCTATTTTTTTCTCGGCAAATCAGAATTTGAGCCAAACGCTGCTCGGAATAATACCCATTAGCCATCCAGCCGATGGGTGCGCCCGCGATCGCGCCAACTGCTAAACCAGTGATCAGGCTCCCAATAAGATGCTTTCTGGCGATCGGCTGGTGTTCCATAAAAATTTATCCTAAACACTTACCCTTACCAGAAATACCAAAAATAAAAGTTAGTTTCTTCCTCCTATTTACTTATTTCCTAAGTAGTAACCCATTATTAAGTATCATGTTATTCACAGTCCGCTTAACACAATCCCATGCCGCAATAATCAAGTATCCAAAATTAACAAAACCGATGGCAAGAAATATATGGTATTTAGAAACTGGGGCAAAGAATTAACTGAGGAAAATCTCCGAGAGCAATTGACACTCCCTGTGCTGAAGCAGCAGGGATTCTAAAGAAACTACCAAAAGGTAATTCTTGAAGGCGCTGTCAAAAC
>NZ_JAUBSX010000047.1:0-54434 GCF_036704885.1 Microcoleus sp. F4-D5
TTACTTATTATCTCGGATGATTCACTTTTATCCCCTCCATCTGCCTATGTGCCAGTTGGGGGTGCGGAATGTGGGTTGAAGGAGGAGGAAAAAGTGGGTGAAGCGAAGCTATCCCGTAGGGAATCGCTCAAAGGTTTCACGGTGCCTTAAGTTAACTAGAATGAGCAACACGCACTCTTTTCCAATTACTTTTGTCATCACTTAAGCGCACTGACTCAGCGGCGGAAATTCCCATTTTCCCGAATATAAAGTAGATGGCAGCTTTAAACAATAGGCAGCAGGAACCACCTCGATCAACCACCAATTAAACATATCTCGTTGAGCCGCAGCAAAACCAGAAATAGCATCCCCAGTAATGGCATTGTACAGAATATCTAAGATGGCATTGTAGGCTGTTTTGGTGTTGAGTGTTTGCAGCAAGCCGTAGAAAATATTATAAGCTTCGTCAGTAGCTTGATATTTTCCAATTTGGTTGATATTAGGAAACAAGGTATCTGCCCAAGTTTCTGGGATTTCACAACTATCCTTCAGCCAACAAGATACAATTCCTTCAACGATATCAGCTTTGTGTTCTTCAGGAAAGTAATGTTTAATAGTCGGTTTAGCTGCTAATGCTATTCCATAAGCCATATAGACGTATCGCTGATGGGATATTAGATCATTAGGCATTCCAAAGGCTGTCATTACTTCTACAAAAGCTTCTTCTACATTGCACTTTCCACCTCGTTCGTATAAATCGTCATATTTTCTGTCCCAAACCGTCTGAAGTGTTTCCTGTAATTGCTCTGGAATAGTTGAGTTGCTGGGCAATTTAAAATCGGTGTAGTGACCTAGAGCAAACTTTATCATTGACTTTCCCTCCTTATGTATTTAATTTAATCGTAAATCCCGAGCCAGCTAATGTTAAACTTCAGATATACCGGCACATTTGAAATTAACTGCAAACTCTGCTCGGACACCTATTATTCAGCCCATTTTAATCGTTTATGAATTGACATACCCTGCAATTTTTTACTTATTTCATATAAATCAACTTGCGGATAATCCCCCTTAAATAGCGGAATTAAAGCCTCAACAACAGCAGCGATTCCCTTCGGTGGCACTGCATTCCCAATCTGCCGCCGCACTTCAGTAGTAGAACCTTCAAAAACAAAATCATCGGGAAATGTTTGCAATCTTGCCCTTTCACGATTTGTCAAAGAACGCGGTTCTAAATAATGATAACCCCAAGTCCCGCCACCTCCACCCGCAATAATTGTCGATGATGGTTTATCTGGATGAATTCTGCGATAAACGTGACTGATCATGCCTTTGACATAGTATGGACTATCCTTGGGAATATCAGAAAAATTACCTCCCGGTTGAATTCGATTTAAAATTTCAACGGTGCGAGAATGAATTTTATGATGTTTGTTATTGTCAATAACTGTTTCTACATTTTTGAGTGCTTCGCCCGCTGTTCGATAGGGATATTCTCGATTTAGCCCGTATTCTGGCTGAGGATGCACAAAGTTAAATCCTGTATCCATCCGAATACCAACTAATAACACTCTTTGCCTAAATTGCGGAACTCCGTAATCGGCAAAGTTGTAAAGTTTAGGTTTAACTAAATAGCCCGGTGCTATACTTTCAAAGTCGGAAATTATTTGTTTGATTGCTTGATAATTATTGGCGCTTAATAAACCTTTTACATTTTCTGCTACAAAAGCTTTGGGCTTTTTCTTGTTGACAAAATCTAGAAAGTATGTATATAAATTACCTCTGGTTCCTTCAAGTCCGGGACGTTTCCAAATTAGGGAGAAATCTTGACAGGGGAACCCTCCTATACATATTTCTGCTTCGGGAACTTGTGCAATGTCTATATTTTCTATGCTGTTGTTGACGATGACATCGGCGATGTTTCTGCTGAATGTTTTGCAGGCGTATTTATTGGAGTCGATCGCCCAAACTACCTCAAATCCGGCTTGGTGGAATGGCAAGTCCATACCGCCACAACCAGAAAATAAGGATATGAGTCGCGGTTTTGTTGTCCAGGCGATCGGCTGGAGACGTTCGATTAACATAGGAGTGTAAAGTTAGCCAAGGGCGGGCTGGATGCCCGCACCACAAGAGTGTCATCATACCAAAACACGATCGAACTCGACTCATCAATTGATATTTCACTCTTCCTCATCTAACTCGATCCCCGCTTGACGCAGTTTTTCGGCCAATTTTTCCGCGCGGAGTCGTTCGCGATCGCCCCGCTGACGTTCTTGTTCTACTCGTTCTTCCGACCAAAGCAACAACTCGCCTTCTGCATCCCACCACCTCAGCCAACAGCCAGTTCTTCCTTCGTGGGTTCCTTCCCAAATACCCAAAAATAGGTCTAATCCCGGTATCCAATAACGTCCGTGTTCATCTGGTTTTTGCAAGTTGTAGTGCTCTGATTCTAAAGCGTAAACTTCTAAACGAGCGGTTTTGGCTCGAAATATGACGTATCTGGGGACTTTGATTGCTTGCTCGTAAAAATACCACTTTCCCACCCGCGAGGTAAATTCAACCGAGTATTCTTCTCCATAGGTTTCTGAAAGAAATTCCATCACGATTTGGGGGATGGTTCCTTCTGTGTGTGGGGTGTAACTGCGGCGGACTTGCGAGACATTTTTTGGATTGACGGGTTTCACGTACATCCAATCTGGTGCTTTGCAGATAATACGCTGTTCGTCGCTAATTGAACCTGGGAAACTTATGCCGGCACACAAGGCAAAGTTGGAAACAATTAAGGCATCCTGCATTAATTCAGGAAATCCTGTTAGCGGCTGGCGCAAAGCGGCAGCTAACAATGGTTGGCTTTCGTCTTCCACGGGGTCGTCTGGTAGTTGGAAATCTTCTGGTAGTAGCGGCCAGGTGATTGTGAGTTTTGTTTCTGGGTTTTTAGTTGCTACAGACATAGTTTATCAGAGGTTAAATGTTTTAATGTTTCAATTATATCTCTTGGTTTTTGGGATTAATGTTAATGGCTTAATCGCGAGGCAGAGCCTCTGGATATGCGTTACCGGGCAGAGCCAATTAGTAACGACTTAAGCAGACAGTCCGCCAGGGGTTGAAACCCACGGGGCTTTTAGCTAAAGTCCTCGCTATGAGGACTGAGAAGAAGACTGTTAAAATAATTAGTCATCATAGCGAGGACTTTAGCTTTGAGGCAGGGAATGAATTCCCTGCCGGACTTAATATGCAGCTATGATTTTCTGCTGTAGCTCATTTGTCATTGCTAGTAGTTCCGATTGCCCGATCGCACTTTGTTCACCACTCGCCAACCACTTCAATTGTACAGTTTCGTTTTCAGCTTCCGCATCTCCCAAAACTAAACAGCCAACTGCACCGCTTCTGTCGGCTCTTTTAAACTGTTTCTTGAAAGGACTAGCACTCAAATCTATCTCTACACTAAACCCGGCACTTCGCAATTTTTGAGCTAACAATACCGATTGCTGTTCTGCTTTTTCGCCCCTGGATACCAAATAAAAATCCAACTTGGGCGCGGGCAAAGGTTGCAACTTTTGCAGCAGGATAATCAACCTTTCGATACCCATTGCCCAACCAACGGCCGCCGTATCTGGACCGCCCAATTCTTTTACTAAACCGTCGTAACGGCCGCCTCCGCAAACTGTTGCTTGCGCTCCCAAATCGTCGGAGATAATTTCAAATGCGGTGTAGGTATAGTAATCTAAACCGCGCACTAATCTGGGATTTAACTGATAGCTAATTCCTAAATTTGTGAGCATAAGCTGCACTTGCTCGAAGTGCGATCGCGATTCCTCTCCCAAATAGTCCAAAATACTCGGCGCACCAGCTACAATTTCTTGAGTGCGCTGATTTTTGCTGTCCAAAATCCGCAGCGGATTGCGAGTCAAGCGATCTTGAGAATCCGCGTCTAATTTGTCTTTGTACGGTGTAAAATAATCGATCAAAGCTTCCCGGTAATTTTGTCTGTCTTGCTTATTTCCGACAGAATTAATATCGAGGCGCAAATTTTTTAAACCGAGGGTTTGCAGGATGTCGGTGGCGATCGCAATTACCTCGACATCCGCACGGGGATTCGCACTCCCCAAGACTTCCACGCCAATTTGATTGAACTGCCGCTGTCTTCCTTCTTGCGTGTGTTCGTAGCGAAACATCGGCCCAGCATACCACAGACGCTGCACGTCACCAGCCGCGTACAAACTGTTTTGAATAAAAGCTCGGACTACTCCGGCGGTGCCTTCTGGGCGCAAAGTAGTCGATCGATCGCCCTTATCTTTAAAAGTGTACATTTCTTTGCCCACGACATCGGTAGCTTCGCCGATGCCGCGTTCAAATAAAGATGTTTGTTCAAAAATTGGCGTCCGAATTTCTCGATAAGCCGCTTTTTTCAAAATTGTTCTAGCGACTTCTTCGACATTTTGCCAATATTGAATTTCAGCGGGCAAAATATCCCGCGTTCCCGGTAAAGTTTTAATTGCATTCATTTTGTTAGTCAGTAGTCATTAGTCAGCAGTCATTAGTCATTAGTCAGTAGTTATTAGTTAACGGTTATTAGTTGTTAGTCAACAGTCAACAGTCAACAGTCAACAGTCAACAGTTAACAGCTAACTATTCCCAATTCCCAATAACTAATGACTTAATAATTCCCAAGCTCCGTAACGCTCGCCATAATAAGCCAAAATTCGATCTACTCGCTCGCGGCCGACCAAATCGAACCCTTCAGGATACTGTATCCACAAACCCCCAACTTGGCTGTCGCTGTAATCAAAGCGCTGCGATTGCTGCGGAATTAAACCGATTTGCACCCCTTCAACTTGACGCAAATGGGCCGCCACTTCGCGATACACCGCCAGCGGCAATCCGCTGCATTGAATTTGATAGCCCAATTGTTTTTCTTGTGCCGTTTGCATCATTTCTTTGCCTGTCCCCAACCATAACCCCTACTTAAGATACTTCTTTATCGATCGGCCCCGGTAGAGGGCAGCAGTTAATATTGTCCAAACAAACCTTTCCCCACTGCAACGCCCAGCGTACAAGCGTAACTCGATTGTCAGCGCGCGTCTTGTTCAAGATATTGCTAATGTGGTTGTCAACTGTACGCTTGCTAATCTCTAACTTTTCCGCGATTTTCTCATTAGTCAATCCCGCCGCTACTAACTCTACCACTTGCAATTCTCTGTCCGACAGTGTGACAGGGGTCCCAGAGACACTCCCACTCATAAATTTTTCCTATGTCTGCATATTTACCTATCTACAATTCTAAAGGATGAGGGATCGAGTTATGAAGACAAAATTAAATTTGCTGTGCTACTTTTTCGGGCGCAAAGCACAAACTCGCTTGCAGAATCGCCTGGAGTGCAAACCCAGCCCCGAAACAGCAAGACGCGCAGCCACCCACTTGCACTGCTTGTGCGTCGGGTGCCGGATGCTGCCTTTACCTGCCCCTATCTGACATCCGGGCCCAACCTGCAGATGTTTGGGCGTTAAACAACTAACTGATATGCCCGCACTATACTTCAGTCTTAAGGGAGTAACTGCCAGTATCAGTAGGTCTGATATTATAGGAGCAGCCATTAAAAAATAGCTTGCAATTTTTCTGGGATGGGTTAAAAATCATTATTGACCTGTCTACTGCTGGTCTAAAATCTCAAATCTCAAATTCCTATGACTTATCCTCGCGTTCTGTGTCTGGGTGAACTTTTATTTGATTGTTTAGCAGACAAACCAGGAGTATCTCTCGAAGAGGTAGAATCTTGGACGGCATATCCCGGTGGTGCTCCTGCTAATGTTGCCTGTGCTTTGGTTAAATTGGGTACGGCGGCGGGATTTATCGGTGCTGTAGGTGCGGATGAATTGGGGAATTCCCTAGTGCAGGTATTGCAAGAAGTAGGGGTTGATATCGCTGGAGTGCAGCGGCATCCGAGTGCGCCGACGCGGCAAGTTTATGTCTTGCGGAATGAAGCCGGCGATCGAACTTTTGCCGGTTTTGGCGAATTCAATACTGCGGATTTTGCCGACACCCGTCTCCTCGCTGCAAAACTACCCGAGGTGCTGTTTGAAAATGCCGAATTTTTAGTGCTAGGCACTTTAGAATTAGCTTATCCTGAAAGTCGAGAGGCGATCGCCCGAGCGATCGAACTAGCAGAACAGTACGACGTTAAAATTATACTTGACATCAATTGGCGTCCAGTGTTTTGGTCAAATCCAGACGAAGCAAAAGCGCGCATTAGAAAAATCTTAAAAAAAGTTGATTTTGTTAAGTTATCTGAGGAAGAAGCCGAATGGTTGTTTGCAACTACCGACCCTGGAGCTATTACCTACCGCCTCGATTCTGTAGAAGGCGTTTTGGTGACTGCGGGCGAGAAAGGTTGCGCCTATTGTATCTCGGAAAATGAAGGAAAAATCCCCGCCTTTGCAGTAGATGTTGAAGATACAACAGGTGCCGGCGACGCATTTCTGGCTGGTTTTGTACGCCAATTGTGCAAGCATGGAATCAAGAATTTAGCCGATCCAAAAATAGCCCAAAAAATTGTAACTTATGCGAGTGCGGTAGGTGCGATGACAGCGATGAAACCCGGGGCAATTAGAGCTCAACCAACCGCCGCTGAAGTAGAAGCTTTCTTGTATTTATACAAAAATTAGCACCCCGAACCTATCAGTCTGGAAACGGAGAGGGCGCTAAATGTGGTTCACAAGCCCGGTTAATCCGAAAAAAAAATAACTCTTATACTAAATCCGCCTTAAAAAACCTCGATCCGGCTGTTTGAAATCCATACTATACAGAAATCCTTGCAGGAGTCATAAATTTTTTACCCCACCCCAACCCTCCCCGAACCCGCTGGGAGTCCGTAAGAAATTCACAAATGATGCGAGGATTGCTATACAAACTATCCTCCTAGCTGAGAGAAACTAAGAATTCAAGGGGTATAGAAGCCAGATTTGGTATTAGAGGTTTTATTGTGGGGAATTAAGGCCAGATCAGATTATTTCTAATTTGGCGCAAGATTACCTCTAGCGGTTGCGAAGCATCTATGATAATTGCATCTTCTGGTTCTTCGAGAGTGTCTAACTGGCTTAACAACAAGTCTGCTTTCATGTAGTGATTTTCGCGACTTGTTAACCGGGCTGCCAATAGCTGAAAAGAACATTTTAGATAAACTATCTTCATTCGCTGTTTGTCGCGGCAGAGTATTTCGCGGTAAGATGCTTTTAAAGCAGAACAAGCCAACACGACATTTTGATTTTCTAACAGCCACCTGTCTATTGCCGCTTGCAATTCTAATAGCCAAGGAAGGCGATCCGCATCTTCTAAAGGAATACCCCGACTCATTTTCTCGATATTAGCTGATGGGTGAAAATCATCGGCATCGCTGAAATGCCAATTTAGAGATTGCGCCAGCAACTTGCCAACAGTAGTTTTGCCAGAACCGGAGACTCCCATCACGATCGTAATCATGGCACTTATTTACCGAAATACTTGCAATCTCATCGAGTTGTGCGATCGACAAACCGGGTTTCTGAAGTTGCAGGATGAATTATACCACCCTAAAAAATTCAATAAACCCGGTTTATTTTTGATTCTCGTTTGATTCTCGATCAAATTTCTTCCAGAGTGGGTCTAATCAAGTTATAAGCCAAAACGCCGATAATTCCACCAACCACTGGGAATACAATAAACGCCCACAACTGTTGGATTGCCCATCCGCCTTGAAAAATTGCTACACCGATACTTCTAGCTGGGTTAACTGAAGTATTGGTTACGGGAATTCCGATTAAGTGAATCAACACCAGCATCAAGCCGATCGGAATTCCGCCCAAACCGACGGGATATTTGGGATGGGTAGTACCCATGATTGTAAATAACAGAAAAGCAGTCAGTACAATTTCCGTCAAAGCTGCTGCCAAAAGTCCGTAACCAGTGGGAGAATGTTCTGCAAAACCGTTAGACGCAAATCCCGAAGCCGCCGCATCAAAACCCGGTTTTCCTGATGCTATCATATACAAAATAAGACCGCCTAAAATTCCCCCTACAATCTGACCTCCTATATAATAAGGAAGCAAAACAGCATCGATCAGTTTGGCAACTACTAAACCGATGCTTACCGCCGGATTAATGTGGCATCCCGAGATAGGGCCGATCGTATAAACCATGATCAAGAGAGACAGACCAAAGGCGATCGAAACTCCCAAAAAGCCGATTTTGTCTCCAGCTAAAACCGCACTGCCACATCCACCTAATACCAACACAAAAGTACCAAAAGCTTCAGCAACCCCAATCTTTATTTTCTTGTTCATACTCACAATTCTTTGAAGTTTATGTTCGGTCTATTTCGCACCCAGACGAATTCTAATTATAAAAAGTAGAACTCAAATTTGTTTCAAGCAGAGGAACAATACTAATGGAACTCATTAGCACTGTGTAGCTCTAACTTTCATGAATTTTACGGGCTTAAACTGAGACGGCGGAATTTGGAATCGATAAATTAGCTCAAACGTACTCTATTATAGAAAAAATGTCAACATAGAGTTAATTATTTGTATAAATTGTGCAATCTTCTGTATTCAATTCACAATAATTAACTTGACTTATTCCCTAATTATGCGATCGTAATTTTACTTATTGTTGCTGATTATCCGATCGCACTCGCAGCTAAAACATCACTGCTAAACGGCTGGTACCTCCAACCTTGGAAGGGGCGAAAGTCTCGCCAATCGGCGGTCATCTTGCACAGCAAGCGGAACTGTAGCGGCGTTGGGGGTTGATTGAGGCGATCGACTTCTACGCGCACCAATTCTCGATGCTGCGAGATAAGTTGAAAAAAATCCCCGCAAAGATAGCGCGGACAATAGCCTACAATCCCGCGATCTTTCGTACACAGAAGCAAAGCAGAGGAATCGTGCGGATTTTGAAATTCGCGGGCTAAATACAAAAGTTCGCCCACTTGAAGCCGATTAATCCGTTCAATTGCCGGCTTGCGAAGGTGTCGCAGTCCACGTGCAAAAAAATGGATGCGGTAACGTCCATTTTCATCCGGTTCGGGACAGGGGAATACCTCAAAATTATCAGTTACCCGTTTCCCTCCGCTGCGGGCCAATAAAGCAATTGGGTCATCTTCGTGTTGAGGGATATTCAACCACTGTACAAATTCAGGGTAGTCAGGGCGCGATCGCGGCATCACTCGATTGGAAAACAAGGGAAACAGTTTCTGTGAAGTGTAAACATTATTGAAATCAGGGAAAGATGGCAAGGGTTCAAACCCGCACTTATCTTTAGCTTCTAGAACACCATTTGTATAATTGAACTGGTATTCTTTACCGTTAAATGTCAATCGACCAATCGGAAACCAACAACCGCCGCTTGGGTCTTGCCAAGCCAAAAATAGTGCTTTCAAAGCAAATCTCCTGTCAATTCAAGTAGGGGGTTCCGTGTGTACTGCACAAACACAACTCACCTACGCGGCTTAAAAAATGTTTACCCGATCGACCCTTGACATCTTACTCTCAAAATGAGAGTATAAGTATACAAACAGGACTTATACCAAATCCGAGTTTACTACCCCTGTTATAAATATTCCGTCATTGTTGCTGTGCGAAGCAATCGCTTGCGTCTGTGCTATTGCTTTGCACAGCGCACAATGACAATAAAGGGGATGCCTAACCCGGATTTGGTATTACGCTGCATAACCGAACTTTTACATCACTTGTAGAGTTTTGGTGGACAGCCATCTACAGATAAAATCTGTGAGTAATTCCTGTATAAAGTGATGGAATAAGCGACGTTAGGGTAGGGAAAGAGATGCAGTACAAAACCACCAAAAAACTCAAAACAAATGCACCTAATTTCGCTCCGCAACCTCCGTAATGATGCTGCTAAGTACCCGGATGTCAAAAACCAAATTGAGATTTGGAAAGAAACTGTCAACAAAGCGGAATGGCAGAATTTGGAGGATGTTCGCAAAATTTATCGGGATGCCGAAGCAGTAGGAAACTTTACCGTCTTTAATATCAAAGGCAACGACTATCGCCTGATTGTTGGGATTAACTATGAGAACCAAACTGTTTTTTACAAATATTTCCTAACCCACTCTGAATACGACAAAGAAAAATGGAAAAATGACCCTTACTTTTGACCAAACGACTTACAGCAACTTGCTCGCAGAAATTGCTCCAAAGGCGATCGAAACTGAGGAAGAATACGATCGCCTCCTGGCAGTTGCAGAAAGGCTAACATTTGCTAAAAACCTCACTCCAGAGGAGAAAGTTTTATACAAGTTGTTAGTCACTTTGATAGAAGTTTACGAGACAGAAAACTATCCGATAGATAAATCCGAACCTCATGAGATTTTACAACATATCATGGAATCCAGCGGCACCCGCCAAGCAGACTTGGTAGGTATCATCGGATCTAGCGGCGTAGTATCTGAAGTTGTTAACGGCAAGCGATCCATTAGCAAAGCACAAGCTAAGGCACTCGGCGATTATTTTCAAATCTCACCTAGCTTGTTCATTTAATTTAAAATGAATCGATCGGTTACGATTTAATTCCATCCATGTCTTGTAGGGGCGGCTTGGGCGACAATAATCGCCTAGAATCGACAATACAATAAACCCGCCCCCGCCCAGATCTAGACTAATCGATCGAACATAATATAAGGTGCGTCATATCCTAAACCCTCGATAAATTCTAGAGTGAAAGTCTGACGCACCCTACAACTGGTAAAAAGCAACTATCTAACACAGGAATTCGCGCGGATCGGTGACATACCCAGTCAGGGCAGAAGCCGCCGCCGTATAAGGCGAAGCTAGATAAACTTGCGCTTCTTTGTTCCCCATGCGGCCGGGGAAATTCCGGTTAGTTGTAGACACGCAAATTTCTGCTTCGTTCATCCGCCCGAAAGTGTCTTTCGGCCCGCCCAAACAAGCGGCGCAAGAAGGCGCTGCGGGTTCGATGCAGCCGGCAGCTAAGAAGATTTCTGAAAGCGTTTGACCTTCGTATTTTGTGACAAACAAATCTTCGTAAACTTTCTGAGTTGCCGGTACTAAATAAGTCGGAACTTTGACTTGGTTTCCTTTCAGAATGCGGGCGGCATTCAGGAAGTCGGAGGTTTTGCCGCCGGTGCAGGAACCGATGTAAACTCGATCGATCTTGACATCGCGGCAATTGCGGGCTAAGTCGCGGTTGTCGGGAGAGTGCGGTTTGGCGACGACTGGTTCTAATTTGCTGACATCGTAGGTGCGATCGCTGTAAAATTTAGCATCCCCATCGCTGTAAAATGAATCGAAGGGTTTGTCAGTCCGCGAAGTAACGTAATCAAACGTAGTTTTGTCCGGCGCAACCGTGCCGTTTTTACCGCCAGCTTCAATCACCATATTGCACAGCGTCATCCGTTCTTCCATCGTCAAACGCTCAACTGTATCGCCCGCAAATTCCATCGTCCGGTAGTTAGCACCGGCCACGCTAATATCACCAATAATCTGCAAAATCAGGTCTTTTGCTAACAAATAATCCGGCAGTTCGCCGTTGAACACAAAGCGCATGGTTGCGGGAACTTTGATTAACAGTTTGCCGGTTCCCATGATAAAAGCCGCGTCTGTATTGCCGATACCGGTGGCAAATTGTCCGAAAGCCCCGGCATTGCAGGTGTGGGAATCTGTGCCGAAGAGCACTTCGCCCGGCCGGGTGTGGCCTTCTTGTGCTAGCGCGATGTGGCAAACTCCTTTGTAGTCGGGATTTGCTTTGAAGTCCGATCGATCCGTGATGTCGTAAAAGTATTTTATCCCTTGTTCTTTGGCAAAATCGCGGAGAATATCGACGTTGCGGTTAGCGCGTTCGTCGTTGGTGAAAATGTAGTGGTCGGGAATGAGGACGATTTTGTCAGGGTTCCAGACTTTAGCATTCTCACCGAATTCGCGTTTGAAAACGCCGATGGTGCCGGGTCCGCAGACATCGTGGGTCATCAACACGTCTGTTTCTACCCAAATATTTTCTCCGGGCTCTACTTTAGTGCGGCCTGATGCTTTAGCTAAGATTTTTTCGGTCAGGGTCATTCCCATAGTGCGATCGCTCTTTTTTATTAGATGCTACATAGTGTATTGTAATCGAAACATTCCCTGTTGCCGAAGATACTAAGGTATGAAAATGTCTTGGATGTACTTCCAACTTTAGAGAACCCTCAAGTTTTATAGCAGTTTTCAATTGCATGGAATACCAATTGTAGGGCTGGAAATCCCCACCTTACGAAATTATGCGTAATGTTATGTGTTGTTAAATAATTAGACTTAATTATCAGGATGTAAAGTATATTAGACATCGACCTAATTTCAATATTCAGTTTTTGCCGAACAAAAATTCTGTAATATTTTGCGTACAGGTCGCAAGGAGAAATTACTATGATTTGCGAAAAAGTTCAACATTTCAAAGTGCAGCTAATACAAAGCGATCGCCTGCCGGAATTTGTACCGATCGCCAAAAAAACCCGATCGCTAAAAAGATCCGCTGCGGGAACTGCGATCGGCACTCTGCTAATTTTGTTAGCACCGCCGGTTCAAGCTGCTAATCTGACATTCGTGAGCGATCGCGCTGCATTAGGAGGAAGCGATCGCCTTGATTGGTCGATTTTAGGGCCAGTCTCGCCGCCGTTTAAAGTATTGCCCAATTCCTTCTCAGTCACCTCGGAACAAGGACTCGGAGTTAATGTCAATATTCCCCTCGCAGCAACTCCTGGAGTGACGCCTCCTTTACTTTTTCAAACCTTGCCTTCACCCGGCATTCCCACCAACTTTGCCAGCGGCGATTTCATTTTGTTTACAGGCTTAATACCAGGCCCGCAGCCAGCAGTAGGAAACCCTGGCCCGCTGACGATTACCTTCGATCGCCCCGTGGCGGCCGCAGGAACGCAAATAGCGGTAGATGATACTTTTTTATTCACTGCATTGATATCGGCATTTGACAGTGATAATAATTTGTTAGGCAGTTTTTCCACACAAGGAACCTCCTCATTAGCGCTGGATAATTCAGCGCAATTTCTCGGAGTTCGCAGCGATGTTGCTAACATCTCGCGGCTTGTTTATAGCAGTTCTGAGGGCGATCGCGCTTTGGGCATCAATTCGCTCAGTATTGCCGAAGCTGTGCCAGAACCTAGCAATGTTGCTGCCACGATCTTTGCAGGATTGGGGTTGTTGGCAGTCAAAATTAAGAGGCGATGTTAAATGACTTGCGTAATTGTCACATTTCAATATGTCTCTTATACCAAATCCGCGCCGAGAATTCCTCACGGTTAGTAGGGACACAGCACTGCTGTGTCCCTACATTTATCAGGTGCAATTTACCGAATTTGAGATAGTTTATGGATGCAAAAAATCTAAATGTTCCCCCGGAATTTGGCTCAACTCTTGGGGAGTTCCTGTTAGTTTGAGTTCGCCCCGATCGAGCAGTACAATCAAATCGGCGCGCTGAATGACTCGGGGACGGTGGCTGATTAAAATGGTCGTTTTGCCCTGACGATAAGCCAGCAGTCGATCGAGCACTTCAGTTTCTGTTGCCGGATCGAGGGCTCCTGTAGATTCATCTAAAATCAAGACAGGCGGGTCGGTAACAAGGGCGCGGGCGATCGCCAATCTTTGCCTTTGTCCGCCAGAAAGATTCGCGCCAAACTCGCCCAAAACAGTCTGATACGTGTCGGGAAGTCCGCTGACAAAATCGTCGGCACCGGCAATTTGGCAAGCTTTTACTATTTGTTCTAAAGTCGCGCTAGGGTAACAAAAGCGGAAATTCTCAACAATCGATCGGCTCCAAAAGTGAGCTTCCTGTGGCACGAGCACCACTTGTTCGCGCAGGCATTCTAGGGACAAATCGGATTGATTGTACTGTCCGAAGCGGATATTGCCGGATTGCAGCGCATACAAACCGGCAAGCAGTTTTGCCAGCGTACTTTTGCCGCAGCCGGATTTGCCAATCAAAGCTGTCACCTTGCCGCCGGGAATCGTCAGCGAAAAGTCTTTCAGCAAATCCACGCGGCCGATGTGGTGGAAGTTGAGGTTTTTGCAAGTAATATCGGCATCAGCGGGAATGTCGGCACGATCGCGCGGGGCGTTCTCCCCCATTTCTGGCGCGGTGTCGATGATGTCGCCGAGACGCTGCGTAGCAGTTTGAGCGCGGGCGAACTCGTCCGTCAAGTTGATGGCGGTGCCAATTAGGGCGGTGAAGTTGCGGTTCATGCCGTTGAATGCCAGCAGTTGACCGACGGTAAGTTCTTGGCGAATCACCAGAATGCTGCCAAAACAGAGGACGGCAAGGGAACCGACGCCGGAGGCCAGAGTAGAGAAGACGCTGTTGAGGATGCTGATTTGTAACAAGCTGAAGGTGACATTTGCCAGATGACCGAAGCGACTTTGCAGTTCTTCCCAAGCTTGAGGCGCGGCATTGTTGGTTTTTAAAGTCAGGGCTCCCTTGAAAGTCTCGACTAGGATGCCTTGGTTTTCGGTGTCTGTGACCAAAACGTCGCGGGTTTTCTGTTGCAGGGCGGGCAGGAAGATTAGGGCTGACAGAGTTGTGAGGAACGAGACGGCGACGGCAGCGACAGTCAGTTTCCAGCTATAGACCAGCATAAATCCCAGGGATACTAGGGCGATGAAGAATTCGCTAGGCAGGCTGGTTACTACCTGGGAGACTAGCAGATTGATTTCCCGGATGTCCCGCAGGCGGCTGACAATTTCGCCGCTGCGGTGCGATTCGTAGTAGCTGAGGGGAAGCCGCAGGATTTGGCGGCCGAATTCGAGTGCGAGTCCTAGTTCCAAACGCTGAGCTAAGTGAGCCACTAGATTCGCCTGAACTAGGCTTAGCAGGCTGCTGAAGAGGATTGTGGCGGCGGTGGCGATCGCGATCGTAATTAGCAGTTCCGTGTCTCTCCGCACCAATACGTCATCGGTGAGTACCTGAATCAGCAGCGGGAATGCCAGAGAAAGTAGGCCGATCGCCATGTTCAGCGGCAAAACTTCGGCAACTAAGCCGCGGTAGTGCCAGACGCGCTGCAAAAAGCGCCCAAATCCCCCGATTCGGTCATTTGGCAGTGCGTAAAAACGGTTTTCGTCCGGCACTAGCAGCAGCATCACTCCATTGTTCCAAGACTCTGTGAGTGCCTCGCGGGTAAGGTAGCGCAGGCCTGCACCGGGATCGGCAACTACATACTTTTTGCCCCGGCGGCCGTAGAGGACAACCCAGTGAACGCCTTTCCAGTGAATGATCGCGGGCAGCGGGGCTTCGTTGAGGCGATCGATTAATTCGGGCGTGGCTTTGACGGAACGGGCGTTAAATCCCAAAGCTTCTGCCCCGCGGCGCAATCCCAGCAGCGTTGTTCCCAATTGTCCGGTGCCGACGGCTTCGCGGACGCGGTTCATGGCCAACGTGCGCCCGCAGGATTTGGCAACGGTGGCGAGACACGCGGCACCGCAGTCTTCTTCGCTGTGTTGGAGAACGATCGGATATTTCATCACTAATTAACTTTTTATTAGAGGGTAAGTATTGATAGAAAGTTGAGCGGTTTTCTTTACTTTTTTTAACAAACCGCAGAGGACGCAGAGGACGCGGAGTGAGAGAAGATAGAGAGATTTGCTGGTTGAGAAACGCTTTAAAATTGTTGGGAGTTACGTATCAGACCAAAGAAAATGGGTTTTTACGAAAATCTTTTGTTGCAGCCAAAAGTTTAAGTAAAAAACCCGGTTTCTGACTACCGATGCGTAAGTCCCGATCGCTCGATCGGCGATCGTTGGGTTTGGCTCTCAGGAGTTCTCTTATAAAATAAGTTTTTGACACAGGATATGAAATCGTGGCTAACAGTAAATTTCCCGCTGCCGGTGCAAGTCAAGCACAGCATTTTTCCGAGATATTTCCTCAGTTGCCAATTCTTGGGAGCGATCGCGCAATTTGGACTGGTATCAGTTTAGAATATCACCGCCAGCCACCGTTTGAAACCTCGGAATATGCGATCGGTTCTCACATGATCGCCATCAACCTCGGACAGAGTTTCCACATGGAACGAAAGATTGAGCGAAAGTGGGAAACATCGCAAGTATTGCCAGGTGCGATCGGTCTTTGTCCGTTCAATCTATCTCACGAACTTCGCTGGCATAGTGAAATGAATTTACTCTCTCTCAATCTAGAACACGAATTCTTAGTTCGCAGCGCGCTGGAATTATTCAATACCGAGCAAGTTGAGTTATTGTGTCCGATGGGCTTTCAAGATCCGTTAATCCAGCAAATTGGACTGGCACTCAAGGCAGAAGCGCAATCAGATGGCGGGGGCAGCCGCCTTTATGCAGAGACAATGGCCAATGCCCTTGCCGTACATTTATTGCGGCATTATTCGACGCAAGGGCATCGTAAACTCGACGGCAAATTCGCAATGTGTCCGCACAAATTGAGGTGGGTAAAAAACTATATCAACGATTATTTAGAACGGCAATTCAGTGTAGATGAACTGGCGGGTATCGCCCAACTCAGTCCCTACCACTTCTCCCGCGCTTTCAAACAATCTGTTGGTATCAGTCCGCACCAATACGTGATTCAACAGCGGGTTGAACGGGCAAAACAATTGCTGTTGCAGGGAAAGATGAGTCTGTCTGAAATTGCGATCGCCTGCGGATTTACTCATCAAAGCCATCTCACTCGCCACTTCAAACGCTTAACCGGAGTGACTCCCAAAACTTTGCTCAAATCCCAGCAATAAGACGCAGAGGTGAATCATGTCGCAGCAGGAAGTACCAGAAGTACCAGAGGTTTATTCAACTGAAGATAATCGATTCCTCGATATTTCTGAGAGATCGCCCCTTCTCATTAGCAATAGCTCGGGATGGAGCGATATCGATCTGGCATCTTTTGACTTGCCAGCCGCAGAGATGGCTGAATATAGCATCGATCGGTATGCAATTGGAATTAATATAGGGCAAGGTTTTCACTTAAAACGATCCTTAGAAGAAACTGTGCAAGAGGGATTTATTCCTCCTGGTACAAGCTGTATTTGTCCGAGCTACTATCGCCAAGCTTACCGTTGGGATAGACGCAATCAGATTATCTATCTTAACTTGAAATCAGAATTATTGACTCGGCAAAAAATCGCATTACTAAAAACAGATTGTGTGGAGTTAATTCCTCATTTTGCAGTTCAAGATCCGCTGATTTATCAGATTGGGTTATCACTGAAGGCAGAACTTGAAACAAATGGATCGAGTAGCGATATTTATGTCGAGTCTGCCGCAACGTTCTTAGCCGTTCACCTGCTAAAAAATTACTCCACTCGAATCTACAAAATCCGAGATTATGTTGGAGGACTGCCTCAACATAAACTAAGGAATGCGATCGACTATATCCAAGAAAATTTGTCAGAAAATATATCACTTGAAGCAATAGCTAACCATATTGACATGAGTTCCTATCACTTTTGTCGCCTGTTCAAACAATCAACTGGTTTCAGTCCGTACCAATACGTCATTCAACAGCGGGTTGAACGGGCAAAACAATTGTTGTTGCAGGGAAAGATGAGTTTAGCTGAAATTGCGATCGCCTGCGGATTTACTCATCAAAGCCATCTCAACCGCCACTTCAAACGCTTGACAGGGGTAACGCCTAAAACGTTCCAGTGATAGCCTCTCCAGTGGATAATGGCGGGTAATGGGGCTTCATTGAGGCGATCGATCAACTCAGAAGTGGCTTGGACCGAACGGGCATTAAATCCTAACGCTTCTGCCGCCCGACGTAGCCCCAAAAGCGTTGTCCCTAGCTGCCTGGTTCCGATCGCTTCCCGAATGTGTGGAATGGCAAATGTTCGTCCATAGGATTTAGCAACGGTGGCGAGACAGGCGGCACCGCAGTCTTCTTCGCTGTGCTGGAGAACGATCGGATATTTCATCGAAAGTTCGCCATGCAAGTCCTATCGTTGAGTCGGAAGTTGCCCGCCAGAGTACAATTTGCATTGGCTGAAACCATTGCCATGCTTGAACTATAGCCACTGGGTTTCAAAATTGTGCACTCATGTAAGACTGGCGAACCCACAAAATTTGCCTGACAATAGTTTCAGACACAAGTTGCCCCCTTCGTGGGGCAACTTCCGCCCAACCGAGCCGTCTTGACCCTGGCTGTGGCTCAAGCGATCGGTCAGTTGTAACCAGCAACTTGCGCTTGCACAAGTTTAGCAATCGCCCAGCCCAAAGTGCAGAAGTACACTGCGCCCCAACTTCCTAACCATTTACTGCACAACTTTAGCAATCGCCCAGCCATAACCGCAGAAGGGCACTGCGCCCCAACTTCCTAACCATTTACTTTCGTTGTATAAACATGTCTCAAAAGCGTCGCTTCCACCTTTGATTTGGGCGCATTGGTCATCATCCAAGTCTACTACTAGTTCAGTAAGCATTACCGCTTCATTGTTCTGATTTGGAGAAGCAGGTAGAGTTGTGATAGAGATATTTGACATCTTAGTTCTTCCTGTTTGAAATAGATCCATCTGACTTAATATTGGCAGGAAATTAGACAGACATCTTGCATGATATTGCTATTTTTGCACAATCTTGCTACAGCTTGAGCAAAGTTTTAGGAGTCGCACTTAAAAAAGAACTGGCGGGTATCGCCCAACTCAGTCCCTACTACTTTTCCCGCGCTTTCAAACAATCTGTTGGTATCAGTCCGCACCAATACGTAATTCAACAGCGAGTTGAACGGGCAAAACAATTGCTGTTGCAGGGAAATATGAGTCTGTATGAAATTGCGATCGCCTGCGGATTTACTCATCAAAGCCATCTCACTCGTCACTTCAAACGCTTGACAGGAGTGACTCCCAAGACTTTGCTCAAGTCATAGCAAGAACGTGCAAAAACAGCAATATCGTGCAAGATTCTTCTGCCAGTGCGTGCGACTATACAAACTACTAAGTAACTAGCAAAGGAGCCATGAGATGTTTCGCAAGCCCTTAAATAAGAAGTTACAATCTTTTCAATCGTCACTACTTGTGCAATGCGAACTGAGCGATCGCGAGCAAGAAAGAATTTGTGGCGGTCAAAACTCTAGACCTTATACAGGTCCAACGGCTGTTCCAGGTTGTTGGGGCCCCAACGATATGTTACCTCCAACTTCTGGTCAACCTCGGTGTTAGTCATTTCGGAAATGGTTCGTTCATTCAGAATCATTCCTATAAGCGGTAATCAGAATGCCAGCGATTAAAGGGAGAAATGTAGATATGGAAACAACCCAAACAAACATGGAAACAACCCTTTGGCATGAACTGGATGAATAAACCTCAGAAACCATTTCTGGCGGTGCAAAGGTAGAGGGATGCCTGGCCTGGAGTATTCGTTTCGGTGATGTCACCCGAACGCCATCCTCCGAGGTATCCTCCGACGTATTTTTTGTGATTTTGTAATTCCGATCTGCTTGATAAATTCCTACAAGGAGGTTAAGTAATCATGCTGAATTTGTTCAAATCTCAAGTTCAATCTTCAAATCAAATTAAATTCTCTAAATCTCACGATCTTTGGAATGATTTGTCCTTAGATGAGTCTTCATCTCATGTAGGAGGACATGGAAATCCTTTGATTTGGAGAGATCCAGAATTCGGGTGGTGCCGACGCAGACTAGACGGTGATGTGTCTTGTAGATACAGAGAACCCGGTATTCCTTAGGGTTATGCTCTTTGACAACTCTCCCAAATTTGCCTAATAGCGATCGCTCATGTAGTGGCTGTTCCTTCTATCAGCCATGAGCCAAGCAGATGCAGGAGTTAAAAAGGCAGTTCTCAACGATTTGTGAAGGCAAGATTCCCAACATCTATAATAATTCGGGAATCTAAACTCGTAGCAAGAACGTGCAAAAACAGCAATATCGTGCAAGATATCTGGCTAATTTCCTGCCACTATTAAGTTTACCAGAAAAGTTATAACCTCGAACCCCTGGTAAACGCCATGGTTTTTTTTATGTCGAGTAAAAAATCATGAATACAGTCTTAAATTCCGAAAATGAGGTTAAGTAATCATGCTGAATTTGTTCAAATCTCAAGTTCAATCTTCAAATCACATTAAGTTCTCTAAATCTCACGATCTTTGGAATGATTTGTCCTTAGATGAGTCTTCATCCCATGTAGGAGGACATGGAAATCCTTTGATTTGGAGGCAGTACGATCCACAATTTGGGTGGGGGTGGTGCCGCCGCAGACTAGACGGTGGTACGACTTGTAGACACAGACAAACCGGTGTTGATTAGGGTGATGCTCTTTTACGGCTATCCCGGATGTTTGGCGGGAAAAATAGCGGCTGAACGAATTTTTCTGAAGTGTCAAGGCCCAAAACGTTGATGCAGAAAGATTATCAGCTTGCGTTACCACCACAATTATCGGAGAGCTGAATCCGCATTTTTTCTTTCGCGGTAAGGTGCGTCGCTGTGGAATTTCTCCAAGCAGCGAGAACAGTCTTCGCGACGCACCCTACTTTCACTTCAAAAACACGATGAATTAACGTACAGGAGTAAATCTGATGAAAGCAATGCAGCCTAAGAAATCGCCAACCATACCAAACGATCCCAATCAAGCTTTATGGAAAGAAATCGGTGATGAGGTAGCTGCTCAAATAGGCGGCGGGGAAAGAGTGAAGGGATGGGGTTCATGCCAAGTACCTGGCAAATGTGAAGTAGGGTTGAAATTTACTATCTTCAGATTTTAGCAAGCATACTACTTAGCAAGCTAACTACGTGAAGGTCGCAGCTTGGATGGTGGGCATTGCCCACCTACACAAAAGCTTGACAAATATTAGCACGCTAAAAACGAATGTTCCCGACACAAAAATTTTAATTCATGTTCGTTAATAAAAAGTATTTCTAGATATTAGGCTTGCAGGATTTTGGGCTACAAAACCTTTTAATTACATCAAGGAGCAAGAGACTATGGCTAGCAATGTGATATACGGAACCGCAGCAAGCGAAAATCTTGTCGGTCATGACATCCCTTTCTGGTCTATTGAAAACGATCAGTATGTCCTCAGACCACCCGACGATACCATCTATGGTTACGGCGGCAATGATGATTTAAATGGACGGGGTGGCAATGACGAATTGTTTGGTGGTTCTGGCAATGATACTTTGGAAGGTGATGATGGTAATGACGAATTGTTTGGCGGTTCTGGTAACGATCAATTGTATGGCGGTGATGGCAATGATTCAATGTCTGGCGACTCCGGCAACGACACCATGAGTGGAGGGTCTGGAAATGACACTTTAAATGGTGGATTGGGAAACGACTTCTTGAATTCGCAGGATGGTAACGACTTTTTAACGGGAGGAGATGGTGCAGACCAATTAAGGGGTGGAAATGACGCTGATACTCTTAATGGTGGGGATGGTAACGACTTTTTACGCGGAGAAAATGCCAACGACAGCCTAGTAGGAGAAGCGGGTGATGACAACCTGCAGGGTAACGAGAATAATGACATTATCAACGGTGGAATTGGTGATGACAATTTATCTGGTGGTTTTGGCACAGATACATTGATTGGTGGAGACGGTAATGACTGGATTCGCGGTGCTGATGGCGGTGCAAACGATATAAATACCAACCAATTCGACAGATTAACGGGAGGTGCTGGCGCAGATAACTTTGTTTTGGGAGATGCGTTATTTGTAAATAGTTGGCCGCATTATTTGGGGGTTGGTAACGCTATTATCACTGACTTCAACATTAGTGAAGACAGAATTCGTCTCTACGGTAATAGAGACAGCTACTCTCTTAATGCGAGCGGTCCTAATAATACCGGCATTTATTACCAGGGCGATCTGATTGCAGTCGTTCAAAACGCAACAAATCTCGATCTGTCTCAGCCTTATTTTGTTTTCTACCAATTCTAACCCTTTCATACCAAGGTGAGCGTGTGGATCTCCGACGAGAGAAAACACGGAGTAGGGACGGGTTTTTTACCCACCATATATGTCGAACATCAACCATCTGGTAAACCCGCCCCCTCATATTTTTACAACAATCCAAGGAGTTGAAAAATGCTTCAAAAACACAAAACAGATAATTCAGTGCTGTCTGCCTTCGATTTTGTCTCCTGGCAAGCGCTTGTTGTTGAGTTAGGCGAAGAAAATGAGGAATTGCTGTCAGGAGGTCACACTGGTGAGGATATACTTCGCCGTCGATTGACCGCAAGAGATGTAGAACAAGTAACTGGCACGGCCAGTATAGCCAGTCAGTACGGAATTCGCAGTATTCCTACCTTAATGATTTGAACAGGACTTACCCACGCGGAGTCAAAAACCCGGTCTCTCTGTCAATATCTCTCGCTAGTAAGGCACAATTTTTCTCAGAAACCCGGTTTTTTGCGTAAGTCTGGTTGAAGAAAGGGCGATCGCTCGATTCGTAGCAAGAACGTGCAAAAACAGCAAAAATGTGCAAGACATTCAAGAGCGACATCTGACATTGTTTAAGCCAGACACAAAACCGATCGTTAAGTTTGAAGCAAAATGGAGGTTTTGATGATGGAAATTCGACAACTGTGGCAAGAATTCAATGACGAACAAGCTGAAAAGCTTTCTGGTGGGGAAATTGAGGGTTGCTTAGCTGGGAGTGCTGGATTCTCCGATGTCGCTCGACCAAGCACCTCACAGGCTCCATCCTCTTGCACTTTCTATCCAGGAAGTAGTCTGTCTAAAAACTCAAATGTTGAAGCGGAAGGAAAGATTAGGGGAACATTAATGTTCTGAGCGATCGCCCTTGAATGCCACTATCTTATTTGTACGATCGCATCTCCCATAATTTATCTGTTTAAAAACCGGGAGGAAAAAAATGTTTCGCAAACACCAAACTAAAAATTCATCAAAATCAGTGTTGGATGTTAAAAAAATACATCCGCTAGTGATGGATTTAAACGAACAAGAGCAAGAATCGATATCGGGTGGGGAATTACAGCGTCTCCAAGTGGAGTTCGCGGCTGGGTTAGCGACTGTAGGCGCGATCGTTCTCCCTTCTCTACTTGGTCAAGTCAACAAGGCAAAACATTAGTAACTGTAACAGGAGGCTTGGAAATGCTTAATCAGAGTGCTTGGCTGAGCGATCGCGCACTTCAAGATATCTCAGATACAGAAGCCAACTTAATCGCAGGCGGTCAAGTTACAACCGTTCCTGAATTGATGGATGTTCGGCCAATAGATGTGAGTACCGAACCCAAGAAAACATGGGGAATGCTGTCTCAAAACTTTAAATCCATGGGATTGGCAGCACTGTCTACTTATATCAGCCGTATAATCCTCTTCCTTAATTAAACTAAGATTTCACAAAGGAGTTGAAAAATGTTTCGCAAACAGCCAATTAACAATCCATCAAAACCTGTTTTGAATATCGAACAATTACAACAGCTAGTGGTGGAATTAAACGAACAGAATCAGGAATCGATATCTGGTGGAAAATTCCCCTGCGATGGTCCGGGTCGCGGTGGAACCTGCGATATTAGTTCTTGGGATCACCCTATTTTATTTGCATCCAGGTGAACTGAAGCTCGTCCTTAACTTGTAAACCCACGCTCTCTAAAAGGAGGCTTGAAAAATGCTTAATAATAGTCCTTGGCTGCGCGATCGCGCACTTCAAGATATCTCAGATATGGAAGCCGATTTAATCGCAGGCGGTCAAGTTATCGGCGTTGATAAATTTGGGGATTTTCGGCCTGCGATAACTGAATCCAATAACAAACTGGCTATGAGTTCCAAAAACTCAACCCAAACAGGATTAGCAGCACAGTTTCCTTTTATCCTCAACTTGGTACTCTTGTTCCCCAATCCTTTTGCTTCTTAAAGGAGTTCAAAAAGCAATGACTAGCGAGGTTTTTTGTAACCGTATAAAACAGGATAATTCTTACTCTCAAAGCCTTCTATTGCAAAATCTAGAAACCTGTTTGGATATGAGTGAAAGCGAACAGGAGTCGATTAAAGGAGGTCAGACGAGTCCGTCGTCACGTCTAACATTTTGGGGGGTAAGAACTTCGGGCGGAATTTGGACATTTTGGTGGGATCGCGCCACTAAAAAGTTTGGCTTTAGTTACCAGTGGACTTGAATTTAAAGCAGCCGTAAGGTGCACACAGTGCACCCTACGTATCGAGTTTGTACGTAAATCCTGGCTGAGATATCGAGACAGGATAAAAGTTCAATTTTTCAGGGCTATATCTGTGCGAGGTGATTATGATACAATTAAAATGTCTCATATTTATTACAGCGATCGCGGCGCTTTTTAGCTTTCCTAGTGCCGCTGTAGCCAATGACCAAGATGTTCAAGCAACAACTATTCCTGCTAGTGCTTGTCGCCCGGAAAGTGACACTGCGGACGCAAGTGTCAGAATGGTGAACGGCGCTTTTATTTTCAATGGAAATAGTACGGGAACAGTAAGATTTTTCTGCCCGCTGCCAATCAATAGGTTGACAGTATCCGATTCATCAAACGACAACGATTTGACAGGGTATCGCGTCTACTACCGGGATACGGATGGCACTGGAAATGCGGTTGAAATCACCACGCACCTTTTCTATCGCAATAGCAATGCTAACGCTTCCATACCAGTTAATGCAGCGTGGAGTTCTAATTCTAACTCTAGCAACTCGACAGTCAATACATCTTTCTTTGTTGACGATCCAAATCACCAATTTGAGTCGTTTAGGCTCTACTTTTTTGTCGTGACTATGAGGCGGAATAACATAAATCAAGACCCGGCATTTGGCGGGATCGACTTTGTTCTTCCTCCAGTAGGTTAAGTAGCATTAAAAACACGACTTAGGATCGTCAATTAAATAATTTCCCTTTTTTCTTGTGGGATGGGCTCTTATAGCCCGCCCAGAAAGGACGGGCTATAAGAGCCCATCCCACAACAGTCATGAAAAGTGGATTTTATTTAATTCTCATCCCTTACATCGTTCGTTGGGTGGGGGCAGGTTTATGAGATTGTGGGTTTTAGGCCAAGATTGTCGGTGAACCTGCCCCTACAAGACCTTGTGTTGTATAACAAAATAATGACTGATGACTGATGACTAATGACTACTGACTCTTCTTTTGACTTTCTCCGCACCGCGAAACCGGATGAATTCTTGCCGCCCGTCAGCCGCTGGATAACGGCGGGCGGATTCTTTTTGTTGGCAACTTTTGGCGGTGCGATCGCCCTTGCTGCTGTTGCTAAATATAATGTTACCGTCAGAGCTCCCGCTACCGTCCGTCCTGCTGGAGAAATCCGGATTGTAGAAGCGGCGACAGCAGGTACGGTTAAAAGCATTCAAGTCAAAGAAAATCAGGCTGTCAAACAAGGAGATGCGATCGCCATCATCGACTCTTCCCAACTTTTAACTAAACAAAGCCAACTGCAAGGAAATATCCAGCAAAACCAACTGCAACTGCGTCAAATTGCCGCTCAAATTAGCGCTTTAGACGATCGCCTAGCAGCGGAAACCCAGGCAATGGAAGGCGCAGTTGCCTCTGCCCAAGCAGGTTTAAGCCGCAGCCAGCGGGAATATGGAGAACGGCAAATTACCTCGCTGGCTGAAGTTGAAGCGGCCAAAGCTAATTTACAATTAGCCCAGTCGGAATGGGAAAAATCGCTGCCGGAATTGCAAAAAGAACAGGCTTCCTTGCAAACAGCCGCAGCAAATTTAAAGGCTGCCGAGGCAAATTTAAAAGCAGCCGTTTCTAAGCGCGATCGCTATCAGTCAATCCAAAAAACAGGCGCTATTTCGCTGGATTTAGTGGAGGAGACGAAACTTGCCGCACAGCAGCAAGAACAAGCCGTGGCAGGGCAAAAAGCCGCCGTAGAAGCGCAAAAAAAAGCAGTTGAAAGCCAAAGAAAAACCGTTGAACGCCAACAACAAGCTGTTGAAGTGTCCGCTGCTAAATTGAAAGTTGTTGAAGCTGCCCTGAATCCCAGTGCCGCACCGATTGCGATCGCCCAACAGCAAATTGCTCAAGAAAAAGCCAAGGGTGAAGCAGCTTTGGCAGCGTTGAAAAAAGAACGATTAGTTTCGATTCAGAGTCGCGCTGACATCGAAAATCAAATCAATCGCGATCGCCAAGAGCTCAAACAAATTGATACCGAACTTGCAAAAAGTGTCGTTCGTTCTCCCGTAGACGGCACAATTCTCAAACTGAATCTGCGAAATCCCGGACAAACTGCACAACTCGGTGCGGCAATCGCTCAAATTGCTCCCGCTAATGCTGCGATTGTCGTCAAAGCTCGCGTGGCGGCTCCCGATATTGGTAAAATCGCGATCGGTCAAACATCTATCCTGCGGATTTCTGCCTATCCCTATCCCGACTACGGCGTACTAGAAGGGAAAGTTAGCGCGATCGCACCCGATGCCATTGCTGGTGAAAATAACAGTCCGCCTTACTATGAAGTGACTGTTAGGCCCCAAAGGACTTATTTAGTCAAGGGCGATCGGGCTATTAGCCAATCTGCCGATCGACAGTGCTGTCAGTATCATATTCAAGCAGGAATGGAAGTTACAGCAGACATTATTTCCCGACAAGAAACCGTACTTACATTTATTCTCAGAAAAGCCAGGATGATCGCCGATGTTTAACCAAATTTACCACCACCCATTAGTATATTTTATCGTGTAATTCACCCCGACCTTCTGAGGGCGAGTTGCTATACTGGTACGCACGGCATCTTTACCTATCTTCAAGTTTGCCGATTCACAGTCAAATCAGGTATGGAAACGCAACCTGGATCAACGCGATCGGCATTGCCGAAGCAGCGCCATAACCTAGCAATATTGCTGCCCTTGCTGTTGCAGGATTAGGCTTGTTTCTCTTCAAGATTAATAAACAGCTAGGTTTTTTTACAGGGCTAGGTGTTGAAAGCGATCGCGTTTTTCCAATCAGCGCGATCGTCTCTCATGTAGAAATTGATATTTTGCGGATTTGATAGTAAAATTTTGTCCTGACCGAAAACAACCAGGGTACAAGCCCCCGCATAAATCCGTGGGGTTGCTTTCTTCAATCTAAAATCTAAAATCTAAAATCTAAAATCGATGCAATATTGCTGCCCTTGCTGTTGCAGGATTAGGCTTGTTTCTCTTCAAGATTAATAAACAGCTAGGTTTTTTTACAGGGCTAGGTGTTGAAAGCGATCGCGTTTTTCCAATCAGCGCGATCGTCTCTCATGTAGAAATTGATATTTTGCGGATTTGATAGTAAAATTTTGTCCTGACCGAAAACAACCAGGGTACAAGCCCCCGCATAAATCCGTGGGGTTGCTTTCTTCAATCTAAAATCTAAAATCTAAAATCTAAAATCGATTGACTGTCACTTTATTTTTCGCCGATCGCTAATCTATACAATACCCTCTAAGTAGGTAGGCGCTGTAAAACGCAATTATGTAAACGATTGTCAAATATCCAAATGCCTTAAGCGTGGCTAAGTCAGCCCTGTTTACATACTGTTACATAGAGCGGTTTAATTCCGCCTACCTACCTACTGCCTTTAACACAAAAATAAAATTTATGCAAGTCACTCGATTATGCGACTGGTAACTAACAGCTAGCGAGTGTTATTAGTTAGTGATTACTTAAAAAAAGCAACTTAAATCAGGGACTGTCAAAAAATTTCAGAGTGCATTTCTACAGTTGTAGACCTCAACAAGAGTGAAATGAGCTAGATATGCCCACCGCAAAGGTATCTGATTTCGTCATTCTCACCCTGTATGCCAATGGAGATACTTCTCATGAATTCCCAGACACAAAAGCGTCAGCGCGCAATTATTTTGACATCTGAAGGTATTGATAAATTCCCAACAGCAAAAGCTGAGGCAAAAAAATACCAAAATTGGTACCAAAATTCTACTCTCAAAGTCAAGAGCGATCGCACTAACAAAGAGTCAGATAATTTCATTAAGGTATTAGTCAAGCAAATCTTGGATCGGGTAGGGGCGATAGTTGTGGAGATTGCAGGGCAAGTGAAATTCATGACTCAACGGGCAGAAGAACTTTTGAGCCAGTATTTTTTACCCCACATCCCATATTCCTTGCCAGAATCCTTACAACATTGGTTCAAAGATCAGATTGCGCGACTCAAGTTCAACGGAGATGTTCCATCTCGCTGTTTACCATTGCACATTCAACAAGCAGGAAGACAGTTGAGCGTCCGTCTGATTCCCGATCCCATCAAGGAGCAATATCTGTTGCTATTAGAGGAAGAAGAACTGCAATCTTTATCTATTTCCGCCCTGGAATTGCTAGGACTCACCAAACGCGAGGCGGAGGTTTTATTCTGGATTACCAAAGACAAAAGCAATGCAGCAATCGCTAAAGTTCTCGGTTGCAGTGAAGGAACAGTGCGTAAACATCTCGAGCATCTTTACGGGAAACTAAGCGTACAAACCCGGACTGCTGCTGTTATGGTTGCTCTGGAAAAATTGGGGTTATTAAAAGCAGAATCTGTTGCAATATCTTCATAATTGAATACGCAGATGGTCGTATTATTGCCCGAATTGATGTTGAAGAGAATTAGAGCATACACAAAGAAAGCAAACAGCGTCACCGTAGTTGCTGTTTGCCTGAAGTGTCTAATTGACAACAACTAAAACCTAAATGAAGGCAACAAGATTATGGCAAACCATGAATTGATAGAACTCGACTACGATCCTTTAGAATTCCTAGATGGGGAGGGACTAGCCACCTTGGTTAGTCCAGAAGGTGTTGCGGAAGTACCCGCAGCCGGGAGATGCCAGCAACTTTAGAACTCCATGAAGCCCTCTCCGGTTGCTTTAACATCATTGGACCGATCGCAATTTGCTATTCCAAAATTGGCGATGGCTTTAAAGTCTGCCTGAAACTGGCAGGACTTGAGGTAGCCTGCGCCAATATAGGTCTCAATAAGTGCCAGACACTTCAAGGGAATATCCTTTTAGCTAAGGCATCAATTCAAATGTGTTTACAAGGTAAGTGTCTGACTTATAAAGCACAGGCTTGTTATCGGACGACTCCTTTTTCCTCGTGGAAGTGTGTTTCTCAGAGTGGCACGATTATCTGCTTGTAGCTAGCTTTTTTGCCGGAAACCCCACGCCATACGCCATAAACGCAAGGCTTGGCGCTGGGGTTTCCGGCCGGATTTTTCACGCCAAAGGCTTGTGAGAAAAAGCTATGCCAAAAAAGGCAAAATTTGTTGCAATGTCTTCACAATCCTGTACGCGGATCGTCGTATTGTTTCCAAAGTTTATTTTGAGGAGTATTAGAGAGAACGCTATAGGGAGTCTCTAATTTATGTCCCAAAAAAATAACTGCGGAGGTAAAAATGGAAACCAATAATGTAGATGCAACGGTCGATTTTGTCGATATCGGTGTTCAGAAACAGGATTCGGCAGTTCGCGAAGGTCAATCTGATGCTAAACCGGGCATCGAACATCAAACCTTGCTTCACACGCTACGCGCATCATCTACGTCCGCTGTGGAAAACAAAGAAGTTTTACCTCAAAAAAGCCAAGAAGATTCAACAGTCGATTTTGTTGATTTCGGTGTACTGAAACAAGATTTCGCAGCTAGTGAAGGTCAATCTGATGCTAAACCGGGCATCGAAAATCAAACCTTGCTTCACACGCTACGCGCATCATCTACGTCCGCTGTAGAAAACAAAGAAGTTTTACCAGAAGTGACTCGTTCTTAAAAAGGGGTCTAGAAGCCTATTGATTGACAATTACTCATTGTAAGAGGTGGAATATGCTCACAATTTGCAACAAGTATACACATGGTGTTTGGGTCGCTATTATGTACTATCGTCCCAACTGCCCCGATGGTGGAAATTGGGCAAAAAAAGGTTGGTGGCGGCTCAATCCTGGCGAATGCAAAGTGGTGTATGGGGGGAGTTTGCGTAGCCTGAATCGCTACTACTGTTACTATGCCGAGGCTGATAACGGAGCACATTGGTCAGGGCCTTACGTCAGGCCAGTCCCTCCACAAGCATTTGACTGGTGTGAGTGGACAAGCAGCAGCCAAGCAACTAATGTAGGCTTCCGGTTGCTTGATATTAACAGTTACGACAATTTCACGCTGAATTTGACAGCATAAATCTGAGTGGCGTTGTCATTCGATTTTCGATTTTCGATTTTGGATTGACTTGCGCGAGATAAATGCGGGGGGTTGAGGATTTTCGATTTGCGATTTTGGATTGATTCCACGGATCGATCGCGTGGCGGGTACCACCTTTGAAATTCTTGGTCAAGTTAAATTTTTATTCTAAATTTAACTTGACAAATCAATCCAAACACGAATCGTAACAGTTACGTAAGTTGTTGCAATATCTTCATAATCCTATACGCGGATCGTCGTATTGTTCTCCAAATAAATTTGGATGATTATTAGATCAAAAGCATTTATCTAGCTTCAGCAGATAGCTAGAAACTACTTCCCATTAACGTTGTTCAACAACAAGGAAATAAACTATGTCTCCTACAACAGAATTTCCTGCATCGACTTCGATGCCACAGTTTCCAGCAGCTCAGGAAAACCAAGAGGCTAACCTTCTTGAGGTGCGTCAACTGGGCGCACCTCAAGAAGGAGCTTCGCCCCAAACGTTTTTCGGTAATGGCTACCGTTATCGCCATGACTGGGGCGATCGCAACGGACAGCACATCTTGCATCTTAATTGGGGCATAATCACACGCGACTCTCTCGTTTTCGTCGCGATTGGTGAAGGTGCTGCTGGAGGTGGAAAGTTTATCGGTAATGCTCGATATACTCTCCATAATGTTGCCCCAAACAACGGTGTTGTTAGTATTTGGGTCAACATCGAATGGGGAAGCCCGATTCGGCTCTATGTTGACTATTTCGTATTCAACCCTTAGGAGCATGGATGAAATACAGGGCTGTTTCCTCACAAGTCACAGCCTTGGAATTCAATAAATCTCTTTTCCAACTAAAGGCATTATCGAACACTCAATCAGAGGTATTTATGTCTGAACAACCTAGTTTTCACATCCCAGCAACTGCCCAAGCCGATGAAACAACAGGGCGTTACATTATTACTTTCCGCGAAGATGCGGTGACAGAAGGATTAGACCTCCTGAGCGACCAAACTGGCATCAGAGGACTGGCAAATGCTGCCGATTTCCCCGACTCTGCTCTAGACTTGAGCCAAATTGCAGCAGCAGGGGGAGCGGTGTTTCCCACTCTCGGCGTGGCCGTCGTCTCGTTAGACGAAGGGGGTTTCAGCAGCATTATGACCTCAGCGGGAGAGGATTCGGCTATTCTGGCGATCGAACCGGAGCGCACTTTCTACGCCATTAGCGATGGTTTGTCGGCAGAATATTTGCGCGGCTATCGCGATGCGGTGAATAACCTGTACGAGAAAGCCACTACTACAGAAGCAGCAGAAATCGCAGCCCAACCATGTTTTTCCGATGATATCCAATCTACTTGGGGTCTGAAGGCAACGAAGGTGATGAACTCTCTGTTGACTGGTAGTGGAATGAAAGTTGCGGTGCTGGATACGGGGATGGATCTCCAACATCCCGACTTCGCAGGTCGATCGATCGTGTCGCAGTCTTTCGTCCCAGGAGAGGACGTACAAGATGGGATGGGTCACGGTACCCACTGCATTGGAACAGCGTGCGGGTTCAAGGATCTCAACGGCCGCAGGTACGGGGTTGCTCGCGAATCGACCATTTATGTCGGTAAAGTGTTGAGCAATGCCGGTAGCGGCGCTGGTGGCTGGATTCTGGCGGGGATGGAATGGGCGATCGCCAATGGGTGTCAAGTGATCTCGATGTCATTAGGAAACACCAATCCAAAGCCCTCTACGGCCTACGAAACTGTCGGTCGTCGGGCACTGCAAAATGGGTGTCTGATCGTGGCGGCCGCCGGCAACCACGGACCAACCAAAACCGTTGGACAACCAGCGAATAGCCTCTCGATTATGGCTGTTGCAGCCGTCGATAACTGTGTCCAAGTGCCTGACTTCTCGGCTAACTCTGACCTCATTCAAGGAACTAAAGTCGATATCGCCGCTCCAGGAGTGAAAGTATACTCATCACTGCCTATGAATAAAGGGCGTTATGCTGCCTGGAACGGCACTAGCATGGCTACACCTCACGTAGCTGGCATCGCGGCCCTGTATGCCGAATCGACTGGTAAACGAGGTGCTGAACTTTGGCAATTGCTGACTTCCTATGCTATGGCGCTACCCTTGCCAAATACTCGTGTCGGAAGCGGTTTAGTACAAGCTCCGTAATGCAGAATACCCAAATCCCCGCAGCACTTTAAGCCTGCGGGGATAACTGAAGACAATTTACAATAGCGCAATGGATTTACTCCAAAGGATGCTAAATATGTCTGACGAACAAGTACAGCGCATCATAGTGACTGTTGACGATCAAAACATATCGGTAATTCAATCGGTTGTCACTGCCTTAGAATCGGCGGGCATGAAAGTGGAGCAGGTGCTGCCTGTGATTGGCATCGTTACTGGAGAAGTTTCTCAGTCGAAGCTAGAAGGACTAAAGAGCGTAACGGGTGTGGCTAGTGTCGAGATCGATCGAGAAATGCGGGCAATTTAAACTAATCAATCATTTAGGGTTAGTAGATCCAGTTTTGCTAACCCCAAATAGCGAACACCTTCCGGAGTCACGTCAAACCGGCAAGGCAAAACTTCGACACCTTCACTCATAGCCTGTCTGAACAATTCTCCGTAAAGGCGATCGGCACTATCCCCCGGAGCAAAATCAGTACAATCCCCGCGATTAATAAAATACAGCATTACAGCCCTCGAACCCTGCCGCACAACTTCGATCAATTCCCTCAAATGTTTCTGTCCTCTTTCTGTGACAGTATCGGGAAATAAAGCCAAGTTTTCTTTTGCCCAAGTTGTATTTTTAACTTCTAGAAAAATTGGTTGAGTATCGCCCGTCAACCAAAAATCAACTCGGCTTTTTTTGTCTAGCCCGTAAACTATTTCTGGTTGAATTAAACTGTAATTACCCAACTCGGGAAACAAACCTAATTCCAAAGCTAATTTAACTACTCGATTTGGCAGCCCAGTATTAACTCCCACCCAAGTTGGCACAGTGTCGCAAACTTTAATTAATTCCCAAGTATAAGCTAACTTGCGTTTAGGATTGTCGCTGGGAGATACTAGCACTGGATTGCCGGGAATGCAAACACCAGTCATCGGGCCGGTATTCGGACAGTGCGCGGTAATTATTTCTCCCGAATCTAGTTCGATTTCGGCAAAAAATCGCTTGTACCGCTTGATGAGAATTCCTGGTACAAGAGGAGGATATTTGTAAATTAAGTTATTCATTAGTAATTAGTCATCGGTCATTAGTCATAAGAAATCTGGTTCGCTATGCCTCTTTTTTTGTTTCTTAGACAGGGACGAGAGTTTGTGCCACTGCAAAGTCTCTTCGCCGGGAAACACGGTTATCAAATCCAGTTTTCCCATGTCTTTCTTAACTAATTGATTTAGTAGCTCAAAGGCTAACTTTGCTGACCTTTTATCAACTGTTTCATCTGCGATTTAAAGGCTTCCACCAGTTCGGGACTGGCTTGAGTTTTTTGCCAAGAAGCGCGGGAATTTAGCCGATCGCCCCAAGCCTGCAAATTGGGGTATTTTTCCAAAGACACGCCTAACTCGGGCAGCCAAGGCACAGAAACTCCTGCCACAACATCGGCGAGGGTAATGCCACTGCTGCTGCCAAAAAAAGGTCGATCGCCCAATAAATCCTCAAAAAACCTCAGTACCGCCGCCACTTGCTGTCGAGTTTGTTCCAACTTCTCCGGGTCGCCCGCCCCACCGAAAGTCTGGCGTACCAAAGGACTCATTGCCGGTGACAATTCGTTGACTGCTACCATTTGTACCATTCGGACGATCGCTCTTTCTTTAGCATCCTCCGGTAGCAGTGCAGGGGCAGGATACTTAGCTTCCAAATAATCAAGAATTGCCAGCGTTTCTATTAAATGAAAATCCCCATCAGCTAAAACAGGAACGTGGTGAAAAGGGCTAATTGCCAGAAAATCAGGCTGAAATTGATCGCCATTTAACTTGAGCGCCACTAATTCAAACGGAATCTCTTTTTCCAGCAAAGCAATCCAGACTCGGCGAGCATTAGTGGACAGCGGATTGTAATAAAGTTTCAGCACAGTCAAATCTCCTAACAGTTAAATTGCTAAAATTTCGTGAGTTGCTAGAGCGAATTAACTCCAAAAAATGATAGCACGAAACACAGGCACGCAGATAAAAAAGGGAAACGGCATCGCCTTGTCCTGTCGGCGTTGCACATTTAGGGTATGCTCAACAGATATACTCAACTAACAAAACCTATAATTTGTCCGGACTGTCAGTCCACCCATATCAATAAAAATGGCTGAAAAAAGAGGGAAACAAAACCATATTTGTCAGGACTGTGGGACTTACCCATCGGAACTCAGAAACCGGGTTTTTTACCGAATCTGCGGTCTACAACGGGTATTTGCGTAAAAAACCCGGTTTCTCAACATCGGGCTCGGGGACGATCGACAATAAAATTGGTTTGATTGTTGGTAATTGACCGGATGCAAAACAAGTCCTGTGAGGGCGATCGCGCAGATCGCCCTCACAGGACTCAGCTATTTTCAAACCTCACCCACTTACACCATAGCCGGAGCACCAACAACCTCACCCTTCAACATCCGAGAAGCAGCATCAAGCAATTGCTCCTCCAAATAAGGCTTGGTAAAATAGCCTTTGGCACCCAAACTGTAAGCCATTTGGCGGTGTCTATCAGCACCGCGAGAAGTTAGCATCGCGATCGGCAACTCGCACAAAACCGCATCCTTCTGCATCCGAGAAAGCAGTTCCAAACCGTCCATTCTCGGCATCTCAATATCGCAGAACACGATATCGCAAGGCAAACCAGATTTCATCTTTTCCCAAGCTTCCTTACCGTCGCGAGCTTCTTCAACCCGGTAGCCAGCTTTCTCAAAGGTAATCGAAAGCAGCGATCGCACCGTAATCGAATCATCCACAATCAGCACAGTCGGCTCAGTCTTCTCTGTTTCCGCCTCCTTAGTAGCCTTCTCGGTCTCATCCCACAGCGTACCGCCAGCTTCCTTCCGCAGCCTTCCCGTAGCCAAATCGATCAGTTCCAGAACGTCGGCAATCGCGACGATCCGGCCGTCCCCGAGCACCGTAGCACCCGCAATCCCGATCGGCTTCGGCACAGGCCCCTCCAACTGCTTGATCACGATTTCCTGTTCCGTCGAAACCTGATCCACCTGCACCGCCAAGAAATTGCCAGCAGACCGCAGCACGATCACCGAAATCATGTCATCGTCAGTATTAAACCCGTAAACGCTGCCCCGGCCCAAATGGCGGTTATAAGCCAGCAAATCGCGCAGCGGCCGGAACGGCAAAATCGAACCCCGCCACTCAATGCAGGGCAAACCGTCATCCCCCGTCGTCACCTGATCCCGAGGCACGTCGATCATATCCTCCACCCCGTCCATCGGGAAAGCAATCCGAGCCCGATCGCTAATGCAAGTCAGAGCCTTAGAAATGCTCAACACCAGAGGTAAACGGATGGTAAACACAGTCCCCTTGCCGATCGTCGAATCAATCCCCACCGTCCCCCGAATCTCGTGCAAACAAGTCCGCACCACATCCATACCGACCCCGCGGCCGGCATACTCCGTAGCTTGTTCCTGAGTGCTGAAACCGGGCATAAACAGCAAATCGTAAACTTCCGATCGAGACATCCTCTGAGCCTGAGCCGCCGTCAGCAAACCCTGCTTGATCGCCTTCGCCTTCACCTTTTGCGGGTCAATTCCGGCCCCGTCGTCAGAAACCGAAATCACCGTTTGATTCCCTTGGTGGAAAGCCCGAATCGTAATCCTGCCCACTGGGGGCTTCCCGGCCGCCTGACGCACCTCCGGCGGTTCGATCCCGTGAGTAATCGCATTGTTCACCAAATGAGTCATCGGGTCATAAAGTTGATCCACAATCATCTTGTCGATCAAAATATCCTTGCCCTCAACCTGCAACTGAGCCTGCTTCCCGCACTTGATGGCAATTTCCCGCACCGCCCGGAACAGCCTGTCCGTCGTCTCCGCAAACGGCTTCATCCGGGCGCGAGTCAAACCTTCTTGCAGTTGAGTCGTGACTTGGCGCAGTTGGCGAGTCACCTGATCCGCCTCATCCACCAAAAACTCAATGTCTGCAGCCGACTCCCGCACCCGCACGATCAGCTCAATAATCTCCTGAGCCAAACTGTGGAAAGGAGTAAACCTGTCCATTTCCTCCGGTCTCCAGGCACTTTCCCGAGTGTGAGCCTGATCCTCAGAGCGCCAGGACGATCGTTGTCCCTGGCGGTTTGCCAGCAAAGCAATCTCCAAAAGACTCCGCTCGTAGAAATCCTGAGTCCGCTGGCTCACGTCGCTCAGCAGCGTCACCTGGTGCAGCAAATTGTCCAAAAACTGCCGCATCCGTTCTTGGTCTTGCTCCAAACTGTTGCGGTTCACCACCAGTTCCCCCATCAAATTGCTGAGGTTGTCCAGTTGCTTGACCGGCACCCGCATCGTCTGGTCGCCGAACCCGCCCGCGCGGGTATTCCGCCTCGGTCTGTTGAGCGCCGACGACCCAATATTGCCTTCCCCTTGACGGCCGCTGTCCTTGGAATCTTCCAGCAGTTTTTCCAAATCGCCAAATTCGTCATCGCTCCGATCGTCGGCAGCAGCGGGCGGAGCTTTGCTGCCAGTTGTCGGCGCTAACCCCTGAATTTCCGGCACAGTTGCGCTCTCGCTGAGGAGCTCTTCGAGATCCGAGAAAACTTCCGTATTTACCGGGCTCTGATTTGTTCCCCCAGAGGCTGCTATTGCAGCCCCAGCGCCCCCTGCAATTAACAGCGCTTCTAAATCGTCAAAATTGTCTTCGGCATCCTCACCACCTGATTCGTCACCGCTAAAAAAGTCCGCCAGCGATCCACTATCTTCCGACTCGGACGAATCTTCAGCGGCCGGCACTTCGTCACCGTCCCAAAAGCCGGTCGTCAGTTCCGAAGTCACCAGAACCTCAGCATCGATCGAATCCAACAAATCATCAAAACCCTCCAAATCTTCGCTCTTGAGGGTCGCTCCGGTTTCGAGTGCTTCGAGCAAATCAGCATCACCATCAAATATGCCATCGAGAGATGCTGCCGACAGCACCTCTAAATCCCCAGCAGAAAAATCGGTTTCCAGCGCTGCAAACAAATCATCATCACCCTCGGACTTGGCAACAATATCTGTTTCGTCGGGTCGAGCGAACAAATCCGCACCCACCTCGTCGAACCAGCCCTCGGCAACTTCCGGCGACAACTCCTGCAAATCAAGAGCCTCGCTCTCATCTCCCGCAGTTGGCCCATCCGCAGGCAGCACCAGCCCTTCGCCAAACATATCCTCCAACTGCTCGAAAGTTGCGCCCCCATCAGACTCGACACTGGAAATTTCCGAATCAGGACGGCCCGACAAGGCCCCAAGTTCAACCGCTGCCAAATCTGCCAAGCCTTCGTCGGAAACAGGCGCAGCATTGTTCGAGAACCAACTCGCCAACTCGCTCTCATCCGGTTCCACACCAGCACTCGGCAATTCTGAATCCCCGTCTAAATTCAGCCAATCCCCATGGACTTGCCCGGAAGCTTCACCATCATACTCAGTACCCGTAGGTACAGAACCGAACAGCTCAGCCAAATCTGCAGCCTCTCGGGAAGTAGCAGCGAATTGCCCGTGTACGGTCTCCTCATCTCCAGAAATCGAGCCCGAGGCGATATCGCCAAACAGCGCATCTAAATCCGTATCCTCCAGCTCCGGGTTTGCCGGTGGCACTGACTCGTCTTCCATGTCGAAAGCATCTTCTAGCCAATTTTCATCTGCGGAGATATCTAAATCAGAATTTGGTGTCATGTTAAAAAAGCTGCCAATTTCCTCGTTTTGTGTGCTGCGAGCAGCTAAATATCGATCGCCCTCGCTGTTCCCACCTTCGCCTTCTGAAGACAGGAAACCAGAAGTCATGTCGAAGTGCTCGCTCAAATCCGAGTCCTCGCCTAGCTCAGAGAGAAACTCGAAATCATTTATTTCATCTATTTCATCTTGAGCGAGCGTGTCGGTATCCCTTGAATCATTGCCGCCGCCTGCTGCTGGCTCGGAAAATTCTGCCTCCCAAGTGCCAGGATTGAGAGAACGCTCAGAAGCAACTGCCGGGACACCCGCTGCCTCAGATAAGCCTAAATCGCCGAACAAGTCATCCAAATCACCATTGTCTCCAGCAACAGCAGAAGTTTGGGCCGCCACTTCGTCTAAAAGCGTACCCAGGGCATCTTCCTCAGCTTCTTGTCCCGTAGCTGGGGCTACCGTGCTGTCTTGCAGCTCCAAACCGCTCCTATCTTTACCATTTTTAAGCTGTTTGCCAGTTAACGGCTGGCTCAAACCCGCTTTTTCCTGACCTGCGGCCCCGGCAGAACCCTCTGGCTCGCCTCCAAACAGCAAATCCTCCCCAAACAAATTCGTGAGGTCGTCAATCGGAGGCTCCCCGTTGCCTTCGGAATTTTCCTCACCGTATTCGTCAAACAACAAATCAGTAAAATCGCCGGAATTGTCATCCTCTGACTCCAGCATTCCCTCCGCCAGCATTCTAGAAGACTGGGCATAGTCGAGGTCTTCTTCTTCTTCCCAAGCGCCGTCGAGATCCGGGGACTCGCCGTCAAACAAGTCAGCTAAACTGTTGAGTTCTGCCGCGCCCACTTCCGGGCCGGTGCGGGCCGATCGCCCCGAAGCACCCGTCTCCTGATCCGATTCTCCAAATCCCGGGGAATCGTCGAACTGGGGCGATCGGCCGCTGCTGTAATCATTGGTCTCGCCGGTGTCGAGTTGGTCGAACAGCTCGTCTAGGCTCAGCCCTGAAATAGTCGGCTGGATTTGTTCCCCCGCCCGGGAATCGCCAGATCCGACCAAATCCCAGGCCGCATCCTCAACAGAAACCGCATTTTTCCCCGACGTAAGCGGTTGAGCGAATGCCAGCAAATCTTCAAAATCCGTTTCTGGGATCGCAACCGCCGGCAGCAGCGCCAGAAGTTTTGCGCTCGGTGCGATCGACTCTTCTCGACCCGAAAGTATCAATTCTTGGGCTTGTTTGATGTCTTTGATGACCGTTGGGGCTAAGGTGCGGTAGGTATTGTCGGGGTTGGCGATCGCCTTTTCTACAACTTCGATCAACTCTATCCAGCCAGGCAGTTCAAATTCCTCCCCCGCCTTGAGCAAGTTCCGACAAATGTTCTTGAGCTGCCGCTTGCTTTCAGACCCCTCGGGCTGTTTGAACTCTTGCAGCATTTCCCGCATCATCGCCGGCACGTCCGAGTCAAATACTAGCTGCAGGGCGCTTTCTTCTGTTGCTCTGGCATCAGGTGCGTAAACTGACCCCGAGTCGGCAAAACTCCTCGATGAGCCAAACGCCGCGATTCCCACCCCTGCCATAACTGGTTCGGGTACTGCCACAGGGCTGGTCTCGTCTGCATGGTGTTCTCCGTGTCCGACGAGGCCGCCCAAGTGTCCGTTGAGTTCTTCAAATACTGGTTCTAATTCTCGAACCATCTGTTCTCCCAACTCCTCTGTCAGCCCAAAAGGTCCCGACAGTTGCTCTAACAGCCCTTGCAACGTGTCAAAAATTCGCAGAAACAGGGACTCTAGCTGTTGGTCTACTTTAACGCTGCACTCTTTTAAAACTTTAAAACTATCTTCTAGTCGGTGAGCTGTTTGCTGAATGCTGGCCAGCCCCAGCATTGCTGCTCCTCCTTTAACAGAGTGAGCGGCCCTAAATACTTCGTTGACCAATTCTGGGTCTTCGATCGTAGTTTGCAGATTCAGCAAGCCTTGTTCGATCGTATTGAGGTGGTCTTTTGCCTCCTCAATAAAGTATCCCATTATCCTCTGTTGTTGCTCCGGCAGCATAGTTTTATTCCTGATTTTAAGCGTTATTGTATTGGGTCTATGTTAGTAGTTCTAGAGAATGTCTTTGTATATCTCGCCCCTTGCCAAGAGAATAATCTGACTGCGAGATATGGCAAATGTCCTGGCTATTTTTGCTTTCGATATGCCCTCACTTAAAAGATAGCGAATCTCCTGCACCTGTTCTGCTTTGAGTTTGCGGTTGACAGATGGAACGAAAGGAAAGCGGTTTTTTTCGCTTGGCATCGCGGGAGTTATCGGCCGGGGTTCCTTCCCATAAATGGTCGGGATTGACACAACCGCGATCGTCACAACTGTGCCAAGCAAAATAACCTGGTTTGACAGGCCGTCCAAGTTTGTGTTCCTGTACCAGTCTGCGAGCGTAGAAACTTTGTGTTTTACCGTTAATTTTAGTACCCTTAATGGCGCAACCATCACTTCTTTTAGCCAAGGTACAAATCCTGGAGCCGTTCGGCTGTCTTTGGACCAGAATACCGGGAATTATTTCTCGACCTCGCAGTTGTTTTTGAGTGGTCGGTGCAGAGGTACTTCCTACATCTTTAATACGTCCTTTAATACGTCCTTTTTTCAACCTGTTTTGAGATTTTTCCAGCCGATAACATTCCCACAATTGGTTGGAATTAATGGAGTTGCGGACATCGCGAGTATGGCAAGCCAAGTATTCAGACCCGAACTGCCGACCTAATGAATGTTCTAATACTAAACGGTGGACTGTTAAAGTTTTCCATTCCCCGTCAATCTGAAGTCTTTTGGTGGCATAGCCCCTGCTATCTTTTGCTAGACTATAGATCATACAGACCGTCGGCTGAATCTCGCCAAATCTGCCATAAATTACCTCTACTATGTTATCCTCCATCTGTGCAACTCCTAGTTTGTTTAGGTGTTGGATTGGCTTCCCCGCAGCGGTTTCAATACTGCGAGGTAGCTTTTTGTCTGCCATTCTTTCCCGACCAACGTGCTTGTAAATCAGCCAGCACAACAAGCATTAGACAATTAATTATTGTCTTTCTGCTGTTTCTACTCGGAATCTTTCTACCGATGTCAAAAGGTCGCGAGCAACGCCTACCAAATTTTGCAAAGCACCGGAAACTCGCTGCGCTTCTTGGGATGTTTCTTGAGCAGTTAATTCCACCGCTTGCATAACAGAAGCTACGGCGCGAGCTGTTTCGTTTTGCTCTACAGTATCGGCAGTAATCGATCGCACTAGCACATCAATTCGATTAGTTACTTGAATGATATCTTCAAGCGATCTCTTCGCTTGTTCTGCCAATCTTGTCCCCTCAATAACTTGCTGCGTACCTTCTTCCATCGCCGTCATTACCGCGCCGGTTTCGCTTTGAATTTGCATCACGATCTGTTCGATTTCTTTCAAAGACTTAGCCGATCTGTCTGCCAATTGTCGCACTTCGTCTGCCACGATCGCAAATCCTCTGCCCGCTTCCCCAGCCCTTGCGGCTTCAATACTAGCGTTGAGGGCCAACAAATTCGTCCGCGAGGCGATCGTTGCAATTAAAGCCACAATCTTAGAAATTTCTTGAGAAGCTTCTGCCAACCTCTTGACTTTTCTCGTGGTTTCTGCTACTGTCTCGCGAATTTCCAAAATCCCTGCCACCGTCCGCTCCACAGCCTCGCCGCCTTTCAAAGCCGTTGCCGCCGCGCCCCTGGCCACTTCTTCCGCCTCTCTAGCGCTCTCTGCGACCCGCTGAATCGCGTCGGTGAGGACTTGCACCGAATTCAGGGTTGCCGCCAGTTCCTCAGCTTGCCGAAGCGCGTCTGAAGACAAATCTCCCGCAAACTTGGCACTATCCGTAGCGCCTTTGCTGACCTCCCGAGCCGCCTGCTTCACCTGATGGACGATTTCGCGCAGATTTTGAATTGTCAAGTTAAACGAGTCAGCAACAGCACCCAAAACGTCTGCTGTCACTTCTGCAGTCACAGTCAAGTCACCCCGGGCCGCTCCTTCCACATCGTCTAGCAAGCGAATCACTTGGCGCTGCAAGTCTTCTTTTGCCTGTTCCTGCTCGTCAGACTTGCGCCTGGTATCGCTAATGGTGGTTTGGATGACCTTGGCCATGTGGTTGAATTTAGCAGCCATTTTGCCAAATTCATCTTCCGAGTAAACCGTAGCGCGAGCATCCAAAGTTCCTTGAGATACCGCATCGAACTGAGATTGCAAATTGTCCGAGGACTTGCGCACCTGCTTGGCGATCAACTGGCCGATGCCCCAAGAAGTTAAAAAGCTCGTAAAGCCTGCTGCTGCGGTCATTACCCAGCCTGTTTGGCGCAGGTAAACGATCGCCTCCGGTTTCTCTTGCCGCAGAGCCTGATAAGAGGCGATGTTCGTGACGAAAGCCACAGCAACCAGAGAAACCAATCCCGCCCCGATTGCCGTATACAACTGTTTTGTGTACAAAGGGGCATTTTCCAAGAAAGCCAGTCCCCCCTGTTCTACAGTTACCGAAGTATCCAGCGTTTCTATTTCTGTGGGAGCAAAAGTCGGCACCGAGGCATCAACAGGGCCGTTTATGAGAAATATCTCATCATCCCGAATTGCCGAGCCGTCGCTGTTGTCAAAGTCCAGGCTGCTGCCCGTCGTACCCATCATGCCGCTGCTCGAATTGCCGAAATTCGTGTTACCTCTAGTCAGGATCGAACTGGTGGCATCTTCTGAAATATCAAAGTCCGGCAAATTGCCGAAATCGTCAAACTCGTCAAATTCGTCTAAAAAGTCGCTGTGTTCTTGAGTGTTCCCAGTTTTTGACGACCAGCCGCTGCTGTTCTTGCCAGAAGCCCCAAAAGCTGTCGCTTGTTCGTTGTCATCGAAAGAGAAAGAATCGCTAAAAGCGTCGTCTTCAAAAGCATCTAAGTCGAAGCTGTTTCTAGATCCAAATGCCGGTGGTTCCGTATCGCTGTAACCGTTGCTGTTGGAAGATCGATCGACCGAATTAAATTGTCCCCCGCTCGACCTTTGACTTTGAGAGTTGGGGACAGCACCTCCCATCAGCAGAGTTTCGTCTTCTGCCAGCGAATAGTTTGACGAGTAGTCCGAGTCGTTATTCGGCTGCTTGTTTTGAGAGCGAGAAGACCCGAAACCCGACATCGGCTCGGCAAAGGGGTCTGCCTCTTCTGCCGGAGGTGCGTTCTGACCGTGATTTTGGCCAGTCTGGGGCGGGGCTTGGTAATCGTAGTCCGAGTTGCCGTCGAGTTCATCTGGCAAATCGAGCGACCCAAAAGGTTCGGCAAAATTGTCATAGGGCTCGGTGGAGGAGTCTAGTTCCTTCGAGTCCAAGGAATTTCCCATTGCTGGGGCTGCAAAACTTTGACCGTTGAGCATCTGAGTTGGAGCTTCTGAAAACAAATCTCCTGAGTAAGGTGCTGGTTTCTCAGACACTTTGTCGCTAGACAAGTCAGCAGCATCAAACCCTGGCTCATCTGAGGCAAAAGGGTCTCCAAAGTCCGAGTCGCTAAACTCGTCCATATCCAGCGGCTCGGAAGTTTCAGCATAAGCTGCCATCCCGCCACTGTCGCTAGTAAAGGGGTTGGAATGCGAGGCTAAATCTTCGTTCGCGTCGGTGCGATTTTCCTGTTGCGGTTCCCACTCCAAGCCATTCATGCCCAAGTCTGCCAAGTCCAAGTTTTCCAGGTCGTCTGGCGATTGACTCGTATAGGACAGGGATGGGGAATTTTTTTGAAACAGTCCCAAATCCGGTTCTTCTAACCCTTCATCAAGAGATAAGTCTGGGTAGAATTCCAATTCAGTTTCAGCAGACAAAGCCTCAAAACTTTCCTTTTGCAGTTCTCCAGATAAAAATTGGTCGGTGTAGTTAATTCCGCTGTGAGCGTGTTCGACCAAACTCGGGTCGTCACTCAGGCTTAGCACAACCGTGTACTGTTCCCGTGCCACCTCGTACTGTTGCAGTCCGTAGCAGTAGATGTGTCCGCACAGCAGGCGAGCGCTGGGGTCTTCGGGAAAATCTTCTACTAATTGATAAACTAGGGCCGCGGCTTCTGAATAGTTGCCAGCCATGTATGCCGCTTCTGCCCGTTGATAGTCCTGCTGAAAGTTGGTACTTGTTGCCATTTGCCGCCCTCTTTAGATTTTAGATTTTAGATTTTAGATTTTAGATTTTTATCTTGAATGTTTAGATGCGCGCCTCAAGTCGTGTGACTGTTGATGGTTAGACCCCAATCGCAAATCGCAAATCGCAAATCTAAAATCGATTTCACGCTGCCCACCGCGCAGAGCGCAGAATTTTTACTTGATCTAGCAGTCGGAGCACTTTCTGAGCTGGTGCACCTAACATCCATTCTCCCCTCAGAAATGGAATCATGCCGTCTGGTGCATTGTTCTGAGAGTGCAGTTGTTCTACGTCGAGCCAGGCCATCCCCACAATTCGATCGACCGCCAGCCCCAAAATTGTGTCTTGGTCTTCCACAGCCACGATGGGGATTTCGGGTCTGTCTGTGTTCAGAGGTGTTTGGTCTCCCAGAAATTGGCCCAAATCTGCCACCCAGATGACTCGTCCTCTCATGTTTAGCGTACCTAAAAGCAAAGAAGAAACGTTGGGGATGGGTGTCATGCGGTCTGGTGACGGCGATAGTACCTCTCTAATCCCTGTCGCCGGCAGTGCGAACTCGTTCCCCGAAGGAACGTAGAACCGCAGGTGCAGTTCGCCTTCGGGAGTTTCTAGTTCTTGGAATTCCGGAGCCTGATCTACGCCTAGTCCTGGTAATATAAAGTCTGGGCTGCCGCTAATCATAATTCTGACACCTGCATTTCTAGCAAATTGTTGACGTTTCCCGCCAAGCCGATCCCGATCGCAACATCGACGGTCAAAACTTGACACAGCCAAGCTTGACACAGCCAAGGGGTGAATGGCGCGACTGCAGGAGCTGCTTGGCAATAAATGTGCTCCGTCAATAATTCACTGCAATCAATAATTTGCGCGACCTTTGCTGACAAATTGGCTCAAATCGACTGCGAAAAATTAATGTGGAACCGTAAAGCTTCACTTTGTACTCCCACCGCCGCTAATTTGGTAAAACTCTGGGCAATTTTTACGATGAATGCTAAACCGCTACTCGGATTAACGACGGGTTGTTGACATGGCTGATGTCGCGATAATCATAAACCGAGTCAGTTAAGACGCTTGATTGCAATCTCCGACTTTGTACAGAAATGCCTAGCAATAACTGGCTCTGCGCATCGGTTTTTCGGAGCGGCTGCAAGTGGAGAACAAGTATATTATATTTGCACTTTGAGCGTGTTAGGCGCGACACGGGTCGAGAAATTGAACAGAGTTTTACCGACGCTCGATGGGCAGCGCGCGGATTTATACATTCTAGTTTATGGTGCGATCGCCCCAAGCCATCACCTTTCTCTCTGGCGGTCGAGACAGCCCTGGGGAGAGCTGGTACAAAATAGTTCCTATCCTGTCACCGATGCGGAATTTATTTTTCTTCTAATTCGTCTTCTAGCGAGCGGCCTAAGAATCTTTCCGATAGATTGGTCCGAGGATAGCCCGGGCCCACATATTTTTCTACCAGCATCAATAACTCGCTTTCACCAAAAGGTTTGGTGTAGAAGTCTGTAGCTCCGGCCATGCGGGCTTTAACGCGGTCGATAAATCCGTCGATGCCCGTCAGCATGACGATCGGCGTCTGCCGGAAAGCGGTAGAATTGCGCAGCATGGCGCAAATTTCGTAGCCGTCGAGTTCCGGCATAGCGATGTCGCACAGAATTAAATCGGGTTTGAGTTGAAAAACCAAACTCAAAGCTTCGAGGGGATTGCCGATCGCAGTAGCTTCGTAACCGTGTTCGTTTAAAATTGACTCGACTGTTTTGCGAATAATATTGTCGTCGTCAATACAGACAACTCTGGGAACCTTGGTTTCTAAAGACGACCATTCTTTTTTGTTGTTGGCCGGGGCAACAGAGGGCTCGTAAAATACTTGCACCAATCCCTGCTGCACGAAGGGGTAAATCGCCTTAGCGACAGTCAGCACGTCTCGGTTGAGGTAGCGTGCCATTTGGCGGATAGAAGTGTGGCCGTCGGCCCAGCGTCTGAGAGTATTAAAGGTATTGACAGGCAGCGCTACTCGCAGCTCGGAGGGGTCTGAAATCACCGGGCATTGGTTGGGCGACTGAATGTGAGGGTGAAACTGCTTCCACTGCTGCACCTGTTTGACAATCTTGGCCAGCAGCGAGCTAATTTCTAAGCTGGTCAGTTGAGGAGCCAAAGCTGGGCCCATTTCAAAAGTGAAGGAACCCTGGTGAAGACTGAGCAAGTCAAAGAGGGTTTCGTGGATCATGCTTTGGATGATGTTGCGCCCTTGAGCTGGGGTGAGGATGTGGTTTTCTAGCAAGGCCCACAGGTAGCCGTATTCTGGGGCATTGGTAGATGCCATATAGGGAACTTGGATTTTGTCGAGGGCGGTGTCTGCTTTGTAGCGGCGCAGGTAGTCGCGCAAGCGAAACAAACTACCCGCACTCTGGGTAGCGTAAATAATCTGACCGTTGAAGCAGAAGACATACCAGGATTGTCCTGCAAGGGAGCGCTGGGTAGGTGGAGTACCCGTGCTGCTGCCGGTGGAGCTGTAGGCCTCTACGAACAGTTCTCCGGTTCGCTGACCTAACTCAATCAATTGCAGGATGCTGCGGATGTCAATTTCACTCAAATTTCCCTGCATGCAGCTAAAGTGTCCTCCTTAAAACCGTTGGCGTCTGAGCTCGGAAAGAGTGTGTGCTGGGGCGACATTACTTTAGTTTCCGTCAATAATTCACGCTTGATTTGCTTCACAATTGGGAATTGACGAAAGGGCGATACTCTGGTTTGAGTCTGCCGCGCTACCAGTCCAAAAGCTGAAACCGCGAAACTCGGGGCCTTCTCCAAGTGTAGAGTTTCACCTTGTATTCAAACTGTCGCCTCAACTCGTAGCACCCACATCGCACAATTGCATGGTCTAGGGAGTTTGCAACGCTGGCATTCCCGAGAGGTTCAAGTCTTCGAGCGCAAGAGTTTTGAAGTTTTTGGCTGAGTATGCCGTCAGTTTATACAACACATCTTTAACGTATGGAAACTTCAAAATACTGAGGATTCTCTGGTTTTACCGGTGCTACCAACAGTCGCTGGCCGATCGATCCCGAAGGGGAACTTGAGGCTAGTATGTTGGGTTGGATGAGTTGCCAACGAGGTTTTTAGGGTTGGTCACAGCCCCCAATTCCAAGGGTGACAAGCAGTGTCGGCGTGTTTTGACAGTGGCCGCGCGCTGTTGGTCTTGTACGTTGAGTGGTGTCTTAAACCCTAAAATTACTTGCACTCAAACACGAACATTTGTTAGCAATTGTCAGGAATACGTTCACTGCGGATCGACCTTTTTGCTCGCCCGCGGCTCAGTCACAGGCTCGCGTCATTCCCCTATTCTAAGGCAGCGCGGTTCAAATCCCTAGTCCGCCTGCCGATGGCCGATGGCGCTTGGAGTATCTTGGGGCTAGATGGCGATCGACGAGCAACTAAAGCCTGGTACAATCAATAGAAAAAGTTTTTAACTGACGAACTTTTTTCGGCTTTAGGCTATGGCAGTCCCCGCAGTTTTGCTAGTCTTTAATTAAGCGGCATTGATACTGCTCTCTTCTTCGTCTAGAAAGCGGGCAGCGAAAGTGCTTTTTGAACGCTCCCCCGTGAGGCAGTGCTGTGCATGAGTGCTGCTAAAGTTGGGAAAGGATGCTATCCCCCGATCGGGCAAACGACACCAAAGAGAGGACTATTAGTGTGCTGTATCTAGCGGAAGTACAAAAACAGAGAAGCGGCTTTGGTCTCGGTGGCGGTAAGGCTGAACTGAAACTGCTAGCTTGTCAGCGGGGCGAACACAATTGGAGCGCCGTACCAGGCGATGACGTGATCCCTGTTGAGGAAGCTAATAAGTTTAACGACGGCACGCTGGTGCTGGTGGAGTTGAGCGCTAGCAAGCAAGTGCAGCGCATTCAGGAGGCGGCCCGCCAGTTGGTGAGCATTCTGCAAAATTTCTCGCGCTTGCAGGACAAGTTTAAGGATAAGGAAGAGGAAATTGAACAGTGGAAGGCTTCTCTGACGTTTTCGAGTCAGGAACTCAATCGCCGGGAAATGGAAATGCAAGCCCGCGAAGAGCAATTGGCTCAAATGGAAGAGGAGTTGGAGCGGCTGGAGGCTCAGCGCTCGGAAATTGAAAATACTCGAGATGAAGCTCACCGACTGCGAGAAGAGGTCGATCGCAGCCGCGCGGAAATTGAGACGGCTTGGGAACAGTTGCGGAGCGAGCAGCAGCAGATGAGCCAGCAGCAGTCTCAGGTTCCACAGGGCGCGGTGCTTGACGAGCAGCAAGCCAGGAGGATTCAGGAGTTGATGAACAAGCTGGGAGGGGCAATTGCTTCGGTCCAAGGGGTGCGGGAACAACTGAATCAGTCTTTTGGTGTTGTGGGGGCTCAGCAGGCAATTCTGGACGTTCACTGGCAGCAGTTGGAGCAAAAACGCGCTAACGCTCAGCAGCAGCAAGAAGAGGTCGACCGACAAAATCAGAACATCCAAAACCTCTGGCAGGAGTGGTATAAATCTCAAGATGCTTTGGCACAAGCTCGGGCGGATCTTAAGGGTCAGCAAAGTACCCTCAGCGCTAAGCAGGAGCAGGCTCAGTCGGTGTCTTTGCAGGTGCGGGCTGTTGAGGAGCTCTACCAGCAACTTTCCAGGCTCGCATCTGCTTCGGGTGCAGCAGGTACTGAGCCAAAAGTAGATGTGTCAGCCCTGGAAAAGATGCCGGTTGAGGAGTTGCAGGGGCTGGTGCAACACCTGCAACAGGATTTGGAAAAGGTGTTCCGGTTTGTTAACGATCAAGAGGAGGAGTTGAATCTGCAGCGGGAGACAATCGAGGATCTGCAAGGGAAAATTCAAGCTGCTAGCGAGTACGATCGCATGGCTTTGGAAAATGAAATGGCAGATGAACTCGAAAGTTATCAGATGTTGAACGAAACTTTGGTGGGACAGCGCCTCCGGTTGCAGGAACGGGAAGATGTTTTGCAGCAGCATCAGGCGGTGCTGTGGCGTCGCTTGGGTACTGCCAATGCTCCAAAACAAGATCGAGCAGATATTGATTTGGGGCCTCTCGTCGCACAGCTCAATTCTGTGCGCCAGCAGCAGGGCGAAGAATTGCAAAGACTGGAAAACGAAATTCAACAGGTGCGGGATGCAATATCTCAAATTGAAGCAAATGTCAACCGCAAAAATGGGGAAAATGAGGCGAAACGCTACGAACTCAAGCAGTTAGAGCAGAATTTGTTTAACCAGAAAGGCGCAGTGGCAGAACTCTGGGGCCGGGTGAATGTTTATCAAGAAATGTTGCAGCCGGTGCAGGATAATTTGAAGGGGCTGCGCCAAAAGCTGGAAGCGGTGGGGGGTGAGATCGATCGCGTGCAGCAGACAGGAGAACAGCAAGATCTGGATCTAGCTCAGTTGCGGCAAGTTATTTCGGGTTTGTTGAATCTGCCTTAGCCTAAAATTAAATATTTATAAAGATCCAAGGGTTTTCCACTCGGGCGATCGCTCCTCCAGGAAATGGATCGGTTTGCGATCGGTTGGGGGCTGCGATTAAGCTGGTTAGTTTTTCTACGCTGTCAAAGCTGGGTGCTGAGGGCAATATTTGTTGGAGTAACTGCCGCATTGCCCGTCGCTGCAAGGCAAGGGGTGCTTCCCGCAAACAAGAGCGACTTAACTTGACGGGCAGTTGAAAATTCACCTGCGGGCTGTCTTCCATTGGAGACATTGCTCGCTGTAACAAGTCGCTGGCTGCAAGTTCGAGATATTCTACGTCGGCGCGGAGGAGTTCGGCTGTTTGAGCTAGCGCTTGTTGGGCTTTTGGGTTGAAATGAGTTTCTAAATAAGGCAATAATTCCGATCGAATGCGGTTGCGAGCATATTTGAAGTCTTGATTTGTAGCATCTTCCCAAATGGGTAGTTTTTGCTCTTGACAAAATTCACCTGTTTGCGATCGGGTTATTTCCAGCAACGGACGAACGAGATAGATTTTAGATTTTAGATTTTGGATTTTCGATTGGGAATTTTTATCCTGATTTTCCAATCTAAAATTGGCAGATATTTGGGATTTGGGATTTTCGCCGGCATTCCGCAATCTAAAATCTAAAATCGGCAATCGAAAATCGGCGAGGGGCCGCGTCCAGATGAGGGCAGACAGTCCGTCGGCACCGCTGCCGCGAATCAGGTTGTAGAGGAGAGTTTCAGCGCGATCGCTGGCTGTGTGGCCTGTAACAATGTAGGGATAGTTGTGGGCGATCGCAATTTCAGTTAAAGCTTGATATCGCCAATGTCTGGCGGCTGCTTCTGTTTTGGAGATGTCCGAAGCTGTTTGTAAATAGTATGATATTCCCCAGCTTTTAGCTATATTTTCTACATGATTTGCGTTAGCTTCCGAGTCAGAACGCCAGCGGTGATCGCAATGAGCAATTGCTAGATGCCAGTGCCATTTTGGCTGCAAATCGAGCAGTAATTTGAACAAACACACAGAATCTTGTCCCCCGGATACTGCTACTAACAATCGCTGATTTGAGGGCAATATTTGTCGTTGCAGCAGCGTCCGGTGTAGTTGAGCGTGGAGGTGCGTCCAATTGGAAGATTCAGCCATAAGGGCAGTTTTTGATTGAGAACGGGAAACCATTAGTCAGTAGTCATTAGTATGAAGGATGCAGCCAGATTCTCCTCACCTCAAAACTCTCAAATTTAAACTCCCAACTATTCCCCTTCCCCTCTCCCCTAAGTAGCAGCTTAGCTCCACATTCCTAAACTTTGAGGGTTGCTATCTGGATACCTAGAAATAGGAAAATTATTACTTATTTGTGTTGAATCGCTGACATTTGGTTCATCATTTGTATCCGTTTGTTCGGAGGTATTTTCACCGTAATTTTCGTCGGTGTCAGAGGCTTCCATGGCCGCTGGAAGGGCTTTTTGTTCTTTGAGTTCAGATTCGGTCGGGCAAAACTCCAGACGCATCCTAAGTTTGCCTTTAGTCCAGGCTTTCCCGGCACTTAATACCTCGCAATCCATACCCTCTGAGAATAAATTGTCTTCTACCAATTTTGACTGCATAATGGTCATAAATTCGCTGACTTTGAATGTACATTGATACATCAAAGCGCTGCCAGGAGCTGACAACACATCGTCTTCTTTGAGAAATATTTGCGAATTGTCCATATCAATTGTCATTTTAATTAAGCAAGAAAAAAGAAAGAGAAGCAGGAAGAGAAAATAGAGAGTAAAGTTTTGCAATCTCGCTAGTTCAGTAAGGTGAGCATAGCCCACCCTACAACCGGAGATGATATTAATCCATGTTCTTTGATTGATACTCTTCTATGGCTGATTGGTCGATCGGGAATTAGAAAAACCAACCGTAGGAATGTAAACCTTTGCCTAACAGATTAACGCCTAGATAGCAAATCCAAACTACCACAAAACCTGTAGCCGCTAAAATTGCAGGGCGTCTTCCCTGCCAGCCGCGAGTAATGCGGGCGTGCAGGTAGGCAGCAAATACCAACCAAGTAATTAACGCCCAAGTTTCTTTCGGGTCCCAACTCCAGTAAGATCCCCAAGCTTCGTTAGCCCAAACTGCACCGGCAATAATGCCAACTGTCAGTAAGGGGAATCCTAAACCAATGATGCGATAGCTAATGTTATCAAGAGTTTCTGCTAGATTCAAGCGCTGGGGCGAGAGAAGTTTTGCGGTTTGAGTTTGGGAGGTTGATGCGGTTTGAACGGTTGCTAATTCGAGCACTGCGGTGGTACCCAAACCGTTATTGTTGGAGTTGAAAGAGGGTTCGCTGAAAGCTAATGCGCTGTCGGGGCTGGTTTCTGCAATTTGAGATTCGGGGTTTTGAGGGCGTTGGAGGCGGTAGTTGCCGTTGCGGTTGCTGTTGGTGCCAAAGGAACTACCGGTGAGTTCGATTTTTTGGCCGCGGGTGACGATTAAAAAAGCGATCGCCAGTAGCGCTCCTACCATTAAAGTTGAGTAACTGAGCATCATGACGCTAACGTGCATCATCAGCCAGTTTGATTTGAGGGCGGGTACTAGGGGCTCTGCAGATTGCATGGTTGCGGGCAGAGTCAGGGCGGCAAAGGCGGAAATTGCCATTGCTACGGGGGATGTGGCTACTCCGACCAAGCGGGAACGGCTCATGTTTTCCGCGACTAAGTGGATGGCGGTGATTCCCCAAACTAGGAAAAATAGGGATTCGTAGAGATTGCTGAGAGGGAAGTAGCCTGCTTCTATCCAGCGAGAACCGAGTAAAGCGGCGATGGAGAGGTTGGCGACGGCCATTCCTGCGGTGCCTAGGGGCCACAGGTAGGGAATGCCGGGGAATGCTGCACCAACCCAGTAAACGAGCATTGTGGAGAACAAAACGGCAAAGGAGATGTTGTCCAGCCAGTTCTGGAGTACGACCAGATCCATAAAAATTACTCCGGTAATGTTTTTACTTATTTTTGCTAACTAGATCGATCGTACTGGGGTTGGGCAGTTTTGGGTTTGGGATTTTGAATTTTTGTGGCAATTATGAGTGATTGGCGGTTGTTGAGGTGGCGGCGGGCTTGCGACTCACCAAGGATTGCCAATCATTCTAAAAGCAGACCAATAGTAAGGATGAGAGAAATTCTGATTCGTCGTGTTTGCCAATTCCGGGGGTAGTGGCAGATTGCCCTCAGAAGTGTGCAGCATCCCCCCTTCGATTCGCACATCTTGGCGCAACATCGCTAATTGCGCTTGCCGCAGTGCTTCTGTTTTAATCGGAGCAGTTTTTAACTGCCGGTAAAACTCTGCCATCAATCCTAAACTGCCCTCGTCGCTGACATACCAGAGAGTCGCCATAGCCGATTTAACCCCTGCTTGCACGGCTAAACCGCCAAAGCCCAACTCGGCATCTCGATCGCCCACAGCAGTCCTGCAAGCGCTCAAAACTAACATCTCCACTTGCGGGCTGTGCCATCCCATTTGTCGCAACCGATCCAAACGCAGTTTAGTATCCCACAACTGAATAAAGGATTGGCTGGGGTCTCCCGATCGAAATTCGGCGTGGGTAGCCAAGTGAATCATCCCAAAAGGCTGCTGCTGGCGCTGCGATTTCAAATTGGCCAGGGTGAAAGCTTCGTTCAAGAAAGATTTGCCCGGCCACTGCTGCGGGGTGATTGTCGATACTTCTATTTCCACCGCAGGTAAAGGACTCATATCTGAAAAATGCGACGCCCCCATTGCCAGAACTTGGGTATTTTTGAAATTGGCGGGGCTGGTATCTGTCAAACTCAGACTCGGCATCGAGCCAACACTGTAACGCTCTACCAGAAAGCCTTTGCCGTCGTGCAGCGCGCCCATCGGTATCGATCGCAACCCCATATCTGAGATAAAAGATAAGTTCTCAATGCCTTGGGCTTGCAGCTCTGCTTCGAGCGGCGCTACTATCCATTGGTAGAGTTGCTGAGCCAAGGGCAAATAACTTTTAGTTTTGCGCTTTACCGGATTAGTCAATTCATCGCGAAATCTTTGGACAGCTTCCATTACCTGGGCGCGAGAGGTTCCAGGGATGCGCTGGCGAACGGGTACGCCTTCTGGGGCGATCGTTATCAGTTCCAGTTCGTCAGAGGCTTGAATTTGCTGTTCTACGCGCAAGATGCGGGAACTGTTGTAAGGCCGATCGACTTTAGAACCCTTGGGTACAAAGCTGATATAGATGAGAGCTGGTTTGATGCCTGTGGCTCGTTGAACGGTGCGAAGGGTGTTTTGGGCATTTTCTAGGGTGGCGATCGTATTTGTTGATGGCAAATTTAGGTAATCGATAAACTCCCAGGTAAATCTCTCTTCTACGGGAAAAATAACGCCGTCGAGGTTGGTTGGCAACTTGGAAGCGTCAGTATTCCCAGACGCGGGAAGTGAATTGCGCTGTTGCAAGGAATTAGATATCTGGTTTTGCTGTTGCAAGCTGAGCACCAATAAAGGATTTGTGCTGGGTGGCTGGTTGGCTGCGAGTTCCGGTGTCGCTATCGGTGCGAGATTTATTGGCGCAGCAGCAGGCGCAACCGCTGGATTTTGAGTAATTGTCGGTGCTGGGGGCAAATTTGAGACTGGGGCTGGATTTTGAGTAATTGTCGGTGCTGGGGGCAAATTTGAGACTGGTGCTGGTGCGGGTGCGGGCGCTGGTGCTGGTGCGGGCGCTGGTGCGGGTGCGGGCGCTGGTGCGGGTGCGGGCGCTGGTGCTGGTGCGGGCGCTGGTGCGGGTGCGGGCGCTGGTGCTGGTGCGGGCGCTGGTGCGGGTGCGGGCGCTGGTGCGGGCGCGGGCGCTGGTGCGGGTGCGGGCGCTGGTGCTGGTGCGGGCGCTGGTGCGGGTGCGGGTGCTGGAGCGGTAGCGGGGGGTGGAGGGGGGGCGGGTGCGGGGGGGGGTGGGGGGGG